>SCTE01000097.1 GCA_004298915.1 Chloroflexota bacterium
CTCGAAGCGGCCCACATCGCCTCGGTCGAGGTTCGCGCCATCAACGCCGCGAGCGGATCGACCTGGGGCGGCTGCGGCGCCGGGGCGCCGCCGGTCGGGATCCCGGTCGGCCAGCGCGGACCGGTCGGCCACTGCGGCGCCGGGCTGGCTGGAGCCTCGGGCGTGCGCCAGACCGGCTGGACGACCCGATCCGTCGGAGCCGCCGGGCTCGGGGCAGTGGGCGGGGCGGCCGGCTCAGGCTCGACCGCCGGTTCGGGCGAGCTTGCGGCAGCAGGCTCGGGTGCCGGCGCCTCGGGCTCGGCAGCGGCTTCGGCGGCGGCAATCGCTGGTTCCGCGGCCGGCCCCTCCGCCGTTGCCGGCTCCTGCGTCGTTGTTGGCTCGCTCGCGGTTGCCGGCTCGTTCGCGGGCAGCTCGGTCGGGACGACGGCCGACGTCACTTCGCTGGGCTCCACGAACGCGGCTTCATACGCGGCGAGGGCGTCGGAGAGTGTCTGGTGATCGGCGAGTCCGGAGGATCCTGGCTCGGCCTCGGTAGCCTCGGTCGCGGCACGGTCGGCCGCACCGTGCTCGACCACGTCGTCGCCGATGCTCTCGGCCGGTGCGGGGGTAGGCGACCCGACCGGCTCGGTGTCAGCGGCGGACCGGACGAATTCATCGACGGGGAGGTGTGGCGCGTCGGCACCCAGCATGCCGGGAGCGACACCGGCATCGGCCGATTCGATTTCGGCGCTCGCCTCCGCCGCGGTCGGCTCGATCGAGGCGGAAACGTCGCCGGTGCCCTCGACCTCGCCGGGGGCAGCGGCCTCGATGGCGGCAGCCGTGAGGTCCCCGGCGCTGGCTTCGGCGGCGGCCCAGTCGTCGCTCTCGAGGGATGCGGGAGGCCGCGCGTCGATCCAGGGGTCGCCCTGCGGGCCCGCCTCGGTGTGCGTGGCAGGAGTCTCGGACGCCGGCTCGAGCGACGCATCGCGGCCGCCATCGGGCGGGCTCGCGAAGCCCTCCGGCCAGGCGAGCGGCGCCGCGGGCTCGGCCGTCCATGGATCGTGGACGTGGGCGGCCGGCGCCTCGACGTGGTCGTGGTCGGCAACCGCGCCTGCCCCGTTGTCGGGCCGCGCGGCGTTCTCGCCCATGAACCGGAGCAGCCGCGCCGGGTCGATCTCCTCGGGCGCGACGTTGTCAGCCGGGAACTCGATCGCGAGCGGCTCGCACGACAGGCACCGGGCCTCGGTCTCGTTCCAGCAGTTCGCACAGGTGTACTGCCGGCACGACATGCAGAAGCTGAACGTTCGATGGAACGCATCGAGCTGGTGGTTCGTGGCGTCCCGGTCGATATCCGACCGAGCGGCGGCGATCGCCTCGTCCAGCGACGCGTCGTCGGACATCACGAAGTTCTTGAGGCCACGCCCCAGGACCTTCAACCCGCTGAGACGTCGCTGGCTGGGGACGGCCGATTCGAAGGTGTAGCGCGTGCCGCACCGTTCGCAGAAGGATTCGGTCAGGATCTCGGTCATTTGCCCCCGCGGGAAAGCGCTCCACGATCGTCGGCGCGAGCCGAGTATAGCCCAGCCTCGGGTCAGGTCCCGCTCGCAATCGGTACCGTGGGGAGGCACCATCCGTACTGCCCGACGCCCTCCGGCGCCCCCGCCCGCGGGCCCACCGCGCCCGCTGGCCGGTGCGATCGGTCCCGATCCGTGGCTCTGGTAGGCTCACCCGGATGCGACCGATGCGACCGATGTCGGCCGTGGAGCGGTTCCTGGAACGGCTCCTCGAGCGGCCGAGCGCCCGGCTCTTCGGGACCCGGATTCAACCCGTCCAGATCCGCCGCCGGATCGAGCGTGCGATGGAGCATGGCAGGGTCGCGTCTGCGGGCCGGGTCCGGGTTCCGGATCGCTTCACCATCCGCATCCGGCCCGGCGACCTGGCGGCCCTCGATCACGCCGACGACCTGGCCGTCGATCTCGCCTCACATGCCCTCGACTGGGCCCGTCGGCGGAGCCTCGGCCTCGATGCGCGTCCGCGGGTCGCCCTGGTCGGGGATGTCACCCTGCGGCCCGGCGACATCGACGTCGAGGCGCGCTTCTCGGGGGCGTCGAACGGCCCCGACCCGGCCGACGAAGGCATCACCAGCACGCGCGTGTTTCGAGCGCCGATCGTCCGATCGCAGCGGGCGACGCTCGAGGTCGTCGAGCCCGGGGGTCGTGCCCGAACCTTCGTGACCGGCTCCGGCCCCGTGTCGATCGGACGCGGCAACGACAACAGCCTCGTCCTGGCCGACCAGGCGGCGTCGCGCCACCACGCGCGGCTGCAGGCGCGCGGCGGCATGCTCATCCTGACGGACCTCGGCTCGACGAACGGGACCCGGGTCAACGGGCAGCCGATCGACGACGTGGCGATCGGGGAGGGCGACATCATCGAGGTCGGCGGCTCCGTGATCTCCGTCATCGCGATCGACGAGGACTGATCGATGGACGGCACCGTGATCGCGATCTGGCTCCTCCGGCTCCTGTTCCTCGCCGGGCTGTACCTGTTCCTGTGGGCAGTCGTCCGGGTCCTGCTGCGCGACCTCCGCTCTGCGGCCCGGGAGCCCGGCGCCGAGCTCGGCCGGCTCGTGGTCCTCGAATCGCCGAGCGGCGAGCCCGATGTCGGCGCGGGCTTCTCCCTCGATGCGGTCACGACGCTCGGGCGCGACGTGAACGCCACGATCCTGCTCGATGACGAGTTCGTGTCCTCGATGCATGCGGCCCTGACCTATCGGGGCAGGGTCTGGTACCTCGAGGACCTCGGGTCAACGAACGGATCCTTCGTGAACGGGGTCCAGATCGACGTCATCGCTCCCCTCGCGTTCGGCGACGAGCTCCAGTTCGGCAACGTCCGCCTTCGCCTCGAGCGCGCCCGACGATGACGGACGGCGCGGGCGCCCTGGCGCCGCGGGCGACCGGCCTGCGGTTCGCCCGGCCGAGGACCAGGTCGCGCGAGTTCGCCCTGCTCGCGATCGTGGCCGTGGCGCTGGCCGTCGGCAGTGCCTCGCTGGCCGCGACGCGCCGTATCGTCGGCACGGATCCGGGTCCGGACCCGGGGTTCTTCGCGGATGGCCTGGCCCTCGCCTGGTACGTCGGGGCGCTGTTCGCCGCCCATCTCGTGCTGGTCCTGTCGGGCCGGCGCACCGACCAGGTGCTGCTGCCGACGGTGGGCATGCTCGGGGGCATCAGCCTCCTGCTCATGGAGCGCCTTCCCCAGACCCTGGCCGGTGGCCTGGGCCTCGGGCGGACCCAGCTCGTCTGGCTCGTCATCTCGATCGGCCTCGTCGCGGTGATCGGCGCCGTCGTCCGGAGCGACGCCTGGCTCCGGCTCTACAAGTACAGCTGGGCGGCCCTGGGCGTCGCGATCCTGCTCGTGACCTTCGTGTTCGGGCACGACGTCAACGGACAGCGACTCACCCTCTCGATCGGCCCGGTCAGCGGCCAGCCGTCGGAGGTCATCAAGATCCTGCTGGTCATCTTCCTCGCCGGCTACCTGTCCGAGAACCGGCCCCTCCTGATCGAGGAATCCACGAGGCTCGGGCCGCTCCGGCTTCCGCCGCTCCCGTACCTCGCCCCGATGATCGCGATGTGGGCGATCGCGCTGTCCATCGTGATCGTCCAGAAGGACCTCGGGGCCGCCCTCCTGTTCTTCGTCGTGTTCCTGCTGCTGCTGTACGTCGCCACGGCCCGGGCATCCTTCGTCATCCTCGGCCTGATCGCGCTGCTCGTCGGTGGAACGATCCTGTACCAGCTCCTGCCGCATGTCCGCGTCCGGGTCGACATCTGGCTCGATCCGTTCGCGACCGCCAGCGGCAACGGCTACCAGGTGGTCCAGGCGCTCCACGCCTTCGCCCGGGGCGGCCTGCTGGGGACCGGCCTCGGCGCAGGGCTTCCGGTGGTCGGCGGCGTCCTGCCGATTCCCGCGTTGCACACGGACTTCCCGTTCGCGGCGCTCGGCGAGGAGCTCGGCCTGATCGGGATCCTCGGGATCCTCGGGCTGTACCTCGTGGTCATCGAACGCGGCCTGCGGATCGCGGCATCCGCTGCCGACGACTTCCGGGCGATTCTCGCCGCGGGTCTCAGCCTGATCGTCGGGGTCCAGGCGTTCATCATCGCGGCCGGGAACCTGAAGCTCATCCCGCTGACCGGGATCACCCTGCCGTTCATCAGCTACGGCGGGTCGTCTCTGCTGGCCAGCGGGGTCGTCATCGGGCTGCTCCTGGCGCTGTCGGATCGCGAAGCCGATGCGCCGCCCATGACCGCTGCCGGGCGCCGATGGCTGCGGCGTCGTGATCGGGCGGCAAGTCGATGACGTCGATGGAGGCCCGCGGCGGGACGGCGCGCGGTTCGACCCCGAGGCCCGGCCCGAACCACCCGGGCATCGGGGCGACGCTCGGCCGCGTCGGGCTGTCCCTGGCCGTCGCGTTCGGCGGGCTCGCCGCCGGGGCGGGGTACTGGCAGGTCCTTCGATCGGCCGACCTGTCCTCGTCCTCCGACGATGCCGCGGTGATCGCGGCCAGCCGCCGGGTCGAACGTGGCGAGATCACCGATCGGGACGGGGTGCGACTGGCATGGTCGGTCCTCGACGCCAACGGCGAGCCGTACCGGAAGTACCTGTCACGGTCCGTCTCGGGGGTGATCGGCTACGCATCGCGGGCGTACGGGAGCGCCGGCCTCGAGCGCGCCTACGATGCGCAGCTGACCGGCATCGCGGCCGCCGATCCGGTCCAGGACCTGGTCAGGAAGTTCCGGACGAATCCCTCGGACCCGCAGGCGATCCGGACGACGCTGGTGGCGAAACTCCAGCAGGCGGCGGTCAACGCGCTCGGCGCGGACCGCGGAGCCGTCGTGATGCTCGACCCGCGAACGGGCGAGGTGCTCGTCCTTGCCTCGACCCCGATCTTCGATGCCTCGGCCATCGCCAACCCGGCGACGTCGACCGCGACGTTCGCGAGCCTCCAGGCGGATCCCGATCTGCCGTTGCTGCCGCGCGCGACCCAGGGTCGCTACGTGCCGGGCTCCGTGTTCAAGATCGTGACCGCCATCGCCGCCCTCGGGTCCGGTGCGGTCACGCCCGCGACGACGTTCCCCGAGCAGCCGGCCGCGGAGAAGGCGGGGCTGCTGGTGAGTGGCTTCCGGATCAGGGATGGCCACCACGCCGTGACCGGATCGAAGGTGCTCGACTTCATCACGGCGACGGAGGTCTCCTGCAACATCTGGTACGCCCTGGCCGGGTTGCAGACCGGCGGCGATGCGCTGACGAGCTGGGCGGCCAAGCTCGGGTTCGGTGAGCCGATCCCGTTCGACCTGCGGACCTCGGCCTCGCAGGTGACCAACGGCGGTGGATCGTTCGGCGGCGGCTTCTCGGACGCCGTGGAACTGGCCAACGCGTCCTACGGGCAGGCGGAAACCGTGGTCACGCCGCTCCAGATGGCGCTCGTGGCGAGCACGATCGCGAACGGCGGGGTCCTCATGAAGCCGCACCTCGTGCAGGCGTTCACGGGCAAGGCCGGGACGGTCAGCGTCGACCCGGAGGCCTGGCGCCAGGTGCTGCCGGCGGACCTGGCCCTGCAGGTCTCCGCCGCGATGCAGCAGGCCGTCGAAGGCAAGCTCGGCCGGCAGTTCACGACAGGCGCCCGGGTGCCCGGCATGGTCGTGGCGGGCAAGTCCGGCACGGCCGAGCTGGGCGGGACCGGCGAGCCGAACTCCTGGTTCATCGGTTTCGCCCCGGCCGAAAACCCGCAGATCGCCATCGCGGTCGTCGTGGAGCAGGGGGGCAGGGGAGCCGAGCGCGCCGCCCCGATCGGCGGAAAGCTCCTCGCCGCCTGGAAGGCGTGGGCCGG
>SCTE01000098.1 GCA_004298915.1 Chloroflexota bacterium
CAGGGGAAGCCGGGCTTGCTCATCGAATCGGTCGCTCATGTCGTCAGCTTCGCCGCCGGGTTCGCGCTCGTCGCCCGGACGCTGCTGTCAGCGGTCAAGACCTTCATCCTGCCGCGCGGCGTCCGCGACGCCATCGTCGGGTTCGTGTTCCGCGAGCTCCGCCGAGTCTTCAACGCCCTTGCCCCGAAGCACCGCCCGTATGCCCACCGGGATCGGATCTTCGCCTACTACGCCCCGATCGCCCTGGCCCTGCTCGCGGTCACCTGGCTCATCCTGGTCCTCATCGGCTTCGCCGCGATGTTCTGGAGCTTCGGCGATCACAGCATCGGCGACGCCATCCGGCTGTCGGGCTCATCCCTGCTGACACTCGGCTATCGCGCGCCCTCGGGAGGAGCGGAGACGATCCTCACGTTCGCCGAGGCGATCAGCGGCCTCGGGCTTGCCGCCCTCCTGATCGGCTATCTGCCCACGATGTACGCCGCGTTCGCGCGCCGGGAACTGCAGGTCAACCTGCTCGAGGTGGTTGCGGATCGGCCGGCCTCGGCGGTCGCGTGGTTCAAGCGGGCCCAGCGCCTCGGTCGGTGGGACACGCTCCACGACGATTGGCTCCGCTGGGAGACCTGGTTCGCCGATGTCGAGGAATCGCATACGACCCTGTCCGCGCTTGCCTTCTATCGATCGCAGCAACCCCAGCACTCGTGGATCGTCGCCGCGGGCGCCGTCCTCGATGCGGCATCGCTCTCGCGATCGCTCATCGAGATCCCGAAGGACGTCCAGGCCGATCTCACCATCCGGGCCGGCTATCTCTGCCTCCGTCGAATCGCTGACTTCTTCGGGATCAGATACGACGCAACGCCCCAGCCCACCGATCCGACCAGTGTGACGCGGGCGAAGTTCGACGCTGCCGCTGCTGAGCTCGAGACGGCGGGAGTCCCGCTCCGGGCGGACCGCGACGCGGCATTCGCCGACTTCAACGGCTGGCGGGTCAACTACGATCGTCCGCTCCTCGCGATCTCCCGCCTCGTGCTCGCCCCCGAGGCGCCCTGGAACACGTTCGAAGACCGGGCGGCGTTCGGGCGCTTCGGCCCGACCCCCGGCGACGCAGGCTGAGGGGACGCCATGGACCGCTGGATGACCATCGTCGAGCCGTTCCGGATCCACTGCGTCGAACCGGTCCGGATGCGCCGCTAGCCCGCTGGAACGGCGCCACGGAGCGTGGCGCCCTTCCGAGCCGCCTGCTGAACACCGCTCCACAGGCCTGATCCGGTTTTGTCGTCCGACAGTCGCGCTCGAAGGCAAGGAGATTCGATGGCACGGATACCCGGAACGATCGCGAAGCTGGGACTACTCGCAGCCGTCATTGCTGGGTGCGGAGACCCTCGTGTAACCATCTGGGCTGCAAACGAAACCGACACGGACGTCTACCTGAAATACGCAGAAAGCGTTGGCACAAGCGTCTTTCTGATCCCCGCTGGCGCGACCGGATACGTCGGTTCGTTCGCGGCTCCGGAAGACGAGAACCGCATCGAGATCCTCTCCCCGGATTGCGCGCGGATAGGCTCAAGTCTCGACGCTCCAAGGGCTGGCGGCATCTTCGTTCTGGTCGAAGCTGACAGCAACACCTTGAAAGCCACGTCGATACCTTCGTCCTTTGACGATGCAAGCTTCGAGCAGCTATCGGCGTGTGGTGCAACCAGGCCATGATGCTCGAGCCAGAAAGTCCCACCCCCGGCGTACCATCGCGGTCGTGGACCGCTGGAAGACCATCGTCGAGCCGTTCCGGATCCACTCCGTCGAACCGGTCCGGATGACGACGGTGGCAGAGCGGAGTGCCGCCCTCGAGGTCGCCGGCTACAACCTGTTCAACCTCCATGCCGACGATGTCCTCATCGACCTCCTGACCGACAGCGGGACCGGCGCGATGTCGCGCGACCAGTGGGCCGCCATCCAGCATGGCGACGAGAGTTACGCCGGGTCCCCGAGCTGGTTCCGGTTCCTCGAGAGCGTCCAGGAGCTGTTCCCGTTCAAGCACGTCATCCCGACCCACCAGGGCCGCGCCGCGGAGAAGATCCTGTTCTCGGTCATCGGCGGGCCGGGCAAGGCGATCCCCAACAACACCCACTTCGACACGACGCGGGCCAACGTCGAGGCCACCGGCGCCGAGGCGGTCGACCTCGTGATTCCCGAGGGCCACGATCCCGCGGCGATCCATCCGTTCAAGGGAAACATGGACATCGCGGCGCTCGACGCGTTCCTGACGTCGCGCGCGGGGGACGTGACGGTCGTCTTCGTGACGATCACCAACAACTCGGGTGGTGGCCAGCCGGTCTCGCTGGCCAACCTCCACGCCATCCGGGAGGCCTGCGATCGCCACGGCGTGCCGCTCTTCCTCGATGGCTGCCGGTTCGCCGAGAACGCATGGTTCATCAAGCTCCGCGAGCCCGGACAGGGCGAGCGCTCGATCCCGGACATCGTCCGCGAGATCGCCTCGCTGGCCGACGGGATGACGATGAGCGCCAAGAAAGACGGGCTGGCGAACATCGGCGGCTGGTTGGCCATGAACGACGACGCGCTGGCTGAGCAGTGCCGCAATCTCCTGATCCTGACCGAAGGGTTCGTGACGTACGGCGGCCTTGCCGGCCGCGACCTCGAGGCCATCGCCCAGGGCCTCCGCGAGGTGGTGGACGAGGACTACCTCCGCTATCGGATCCAATCCACCGCGTACTTCGGCGAGGCGCTGGCTGCGGCCGGCGTGCCGCTGGTCCAGCCGTTCGGCGGGCACGCGATCTATCTCGATGCCCGGGCGCTCCTGCCGCACATCCCGCCCCTCGAATACCCCGGGCAGGCGCTGGCCGTGGCGCTCTATCGCGAGGGTGGCATCCGCGGCTGCGAGATCGGCACGGTCATGTTCGGCCAGCACCCCGATGGCAGCGAGGCACCGGCGGCCATGGATCTGGTCCGGCTGGCGATCCCCCGCCGGACCTACACCCAGAGCCACATCGACTATGCGATCGAGGTCGTCCAGTACGTGGCCGAACGAGCCGCCGAGTTGCGTGGCTTCCGGATCGTGCAACAGCCCTCGGCCCTGCGCCACTTCACGGCGAGATTCGACCTACTCGAGGGATCGTGACCTCCCCGCCGATGCCCTGACGAGAGTTTCGTCTGCCTGTTCACGTGGAGGCCATCGGGTCGCGTGGGCCTGGGTCCGCGACAAGAACCGATCGATGGCGGGCCCGATACCAAGCGAGGTACTTGACCAACTCCTCGCGCTCCTCGTCCGTGACATCGGCGAAGAGCGCCGCGCTGACCGTCGCGACGGGGCTCCGGGCCTCGGCGCCGGGGACCCGATATCCACACAGGCGCATCAGGTCGCCATACGGAATTGCGAGCGCCTCGCTCAGCTGGAGCAGTACCGGCGGCGACGGCTTCTTGACGGCGTCATGCTCGAGCTTGCTGAGGTAGGCACCCGAGATGCCTGCGGACCGCGCGGCATCGACCGCGGAGAGTCGACGTACCTGCCGGGCCTGACGAAGAACCGCGCCGAGCGAGGGTGCCATGCGGACGTCCTTCACTACAGTAGTGTTTGATATCTACAGTTGACAATACACCAGGACCATGCTCTACTGCAAGAGCAGCAGTGGCCGGTGCAACTCCCGGCGGTGGTCCAACTCCATCGCTTCCCCGGATGCGTTACAGCACATGGAGGAAGCCTTGACCATCGATTCTGTCGACAAGACGGTCATCACCACGACACCCGTCGACACCGCGTCGGGTGCGGCCCAGCAGACTGCACGCGTCGAGAGCCGGACGACGACGGCCACGCCGGAGAAGTCCGAGTCAGCTCGTCGCATCGTCACGTTCGCCTTCGGGCTCATCCAGGTCGTCATCGGGCTTCGGTTCGTCCTGCTTCTGCTCGACGCTCGCGAAGCGAACGGCCTCGTCTCCGGGATCCTCAGCGTCAGCCAGATCTTCGTGGCTCCGTTCGAGGGGATTCTGCGCACGGATGCGCTGCACTCCGCGGGTTCGACCTTCGATGTGACCGCCGTCGTCGCAATCGCGGGCTGGACGATCCTCGAACTCATCGTCATGTGGGCCATCGGAATCTTCCGACGCCCGCAGACCGCCTGATCGCGGAAAGGAATCAACCTCATGGGTTTCATTGCATGGATCGTCGTCGGCGCCATCGCCGGCTTCCTCGCCAACCAGTTCATGGGCTCACGTGAGGGCCTGCTGATGATGGTGGTCCTGGGCATCGTCGGCGGCCTTGTCGGCGGGTACATCGCCACGTCCGTTCTCAAGGTTGGCTCCGTGGACGGCATCAACATCGAGAGCATCGTCATCGCAACGCTTGGCGCCATTCTCGTGGTGTTCGTCATGAACATGGCCAAGGGCGGGGGCATGCGCCGATCGCGGTGACGTGACTCTTGACGCCTGATCGGCTTCAGATCATGCGGTCGGACCTGACGGTCCGGCCGTTTTTTCATGTCGCGCCCGGACGCTCGCTGGGCGTGATCAGTCCCAGAGGTCGACCTGCCTGAGGCCGTGGGCACCGAGGGCACCGTTCAGGTCCGTGATGTGGGAGACGTCGTGGCTGAATACCCGCTGCAGGACGGCGCCGCGGGTATGGACCCACGATTCGCCCCACTCCGGGCGGCGCAGAACCTCGTCGAGCATCTCGAGGGTCCAGGTGTCCAGGCAGCGCTC
>SCTE01000099.1 GCA_004298915.1 Chloroflexota bacterium
CCGTCCGCCAGCCCGTCCGGGACCAGGTTCCGCCCGATCGCCGCGAACCGGCCATCCTCGATCAGGATCTCGTCGGCGTCGGCCAGCGGCTCGGCGACGTCGCCCGTCGCGACCTGGCCGAGATTGCGGATCAGCGTGCGCATGCTGGTCAAGCGACGGCCAACGACCCGGCCGCCTACCGAAGCCCGTCTTCGCCGACCGCATCCTCGGCGCGGAGCCCGCCCACCCGCGCATGCGGACGGCCACCGTCGCTGACCGCCAGGGCGAGCAGGAGCTCGTCGGCTGCCGGCGCATCCGGGACCCGGATCTCGATGGCATCGAAGTGGCTGCGGACGAGCATCGCCTTGATGTGATGGACCGGGATGTCGAGCGAGGCACCCATCGCCGCCCGTTTCTTCACCGACGGGAGGATCGACACGCCGCCGACGCGGCCGCGAGTCGGCGCGCCGAACTTCGGATGGAGGACGGCCGCGATGTGCTCGACCTCGCCACGTTCGCCCACGATGCCGCCCTTGCCGTACGCCTCGACTGGGGTGCCGAGGGCCTCCTGGCACCGGCGCATGAGCTCGTCGCCGAGGTATTCCCCGAGGTCGATCAGCTCGGTCAGGTCGTCCGGGTTCGACCCCGCGTACGGGTTCCTGACGATGACGGCCACGGCCGCCCGCCGGAGTGGCCGTGCAAGCGGCTTGCCGCCCTCCTCGAGGATCTCCTCCACGAAGGTCACCCATTTTCGGATCGTCACGGCCATCGCACACCTCGTCGGACCTGGATCGTGCGAGTCTACCGCCCGCGTGGGCGGGCGGATGTCGTTGTCGGTCGGTGGCGCGTCCTGGATTCGTCCCCGTGCGCGCCTCGCCCGGCCGGGCCGGCACCGTCCGGCGCATGCATTCCGACCGAGACGCGTACGATGCACCCACCGCCCCGCCTCGGGGCGCCGACCACGATCGAGGGACAATGACGAAGCACTCCAATTTCGAGCGGCAGCGCCGCGAAACAGAGACCGCCCGGATCCAGGAGATCGAGCGAGCCTGGCAGGGCAGCATCCCGGCACCGATCGCGACCGAGTTCGCCGCGACCCTCAAGGCGGCCAAGGCACGCGGCCCGCACGTGCCGGCCCCGGACATGGCACCGGGTACCGCACCGCGACCACCGCGCCCGGGCCACGAGCCGAAGCCCAAGAAGGACGACGCGCCACCGCGTCGACGGTCCTAGACGGTGCGTCGGCGGAAGGTCACCTATCCACCCGCGAAGACCGCCACCAAGGGTCCCCCGCCCGTCCTCGGCGCGACCGACCCGCGCAATCCGCTCGGCCGGACCGTCTCGATCAACCTCGATGCCATCGGTGGGCGATCATCGATCAGCCGCGGTGACAAGGTCAGGATCCTGACCGGCCTCTACGCCGGCGAAGCGGCGGTCGTCGAATCCGAGGCCAGCGGGGTGATCCCGGCGGTCATGGTCCGAACCGAATCGGGGCGCACGCGCCGATCCCGGACCGTCGACCTCGAGCCCATCCGCCCGGGCAGCAGCACCGCTGAGCCACCGGAGCAGGTGCCGGCCGACTCCTGATCCCAGACCGATGGCGATCGAGGAGCACACCACCTGGGAGCTCGAGACGTGGCTGCCGGCGGCGGCTGTCCTCGGCGCGATCGTGGACTTCGGCCCGAACCGGGCAAGGATCTGGAAGGAATCGTCCCATCCGAAGGTCCTCGCGGTGCATGCGCGGGGTTCGACCTGGGCCGACGTGACCGAAGGCGTGACCGTGTCGTGGAGCCGCGAGCACTACGACTGGTCGAAGCCGGGCATCGTTCGGTTGACCCAGACGGATTCGAACGTCACGGACGCGACCGGCACGATCGAGTACACCCTGACCGCCCTTCCCGACGGCACGCGGATCACCTGCAAGCGTCATCGCACCTATCGAGCGACGTTCGACGGGATCCTCACCGGACTGTTCATGCGAGCGTTCGGGGGTCGCGTCCTGCGCTGGCAGTTCGCCCGTGGCCTCGCCCGGGCGGCCGAGATCCACGACATCCGGCCCGTGGAACCTGCGCCGGGCCGATAAGGACGCCACGCTGCCTCGAGCGCGTCCCGACCGATATGCCGGGGTGGAGATGGCGGACGATGGCTCGTGCCCTCCGATCTCTTGCTATCGGCCGTTCCTCGGCCAATAATGCCTAGGTATGAACCCTGAGCACGAACCGGCTGCCCCGCCGCCTGCCACGCGCGTCCGGGTCGGACAGGCGGCCGAGATGCTCGGGGTCACGGTGGACACGCTGCGACGGTGGGAACAGGACGGCCGGATCGTCCTCGATCGGTCGGGCGGCGGGCAGCGGTTGGTGCCGATTGCGGAGGTGATCCGGATCCTGCGTGACCGTCGTCGCGACAGCCCGGATCCTCGTTCTGCCGGCCAGTCCGCCCGGAACCGGTTCATCGGCGTCGTGACGCGGGTCGAGGTGGACCGGGTGGCCGCCGTTGTCGAGGTGCTCGCCGGGCCGCATCGCCTGGTGAGCCTGATGACGGCCGAGGCGGTCAGGGAGATGGATCTCAAGGTCGGCGATCCGGCGATCTGCGTGGTCAAGGCGACGAACGTCATCGTCGAGCGTCCACGTTGACGATCGGGCCACGCGGTCTGGGTTCGGCGGGGTCGCCGGCCCGGGTGCGCACGATGGCGCCGGCACTGCCGCGGACACCAGTACCTTCCCGGGCACCGTCCCGGGCGCTGGCGCTGGCACTCGCGAGCGTCCTCGCGGTCGTGGCGTGTGGCCCCAGCTCGCCCTCAGATGCCGCGTCACCCGTGATCAGCGCGTTCGTCGCCGCCTCCCTGCGGGACGTGATGGCCGCCGCCGGGCCGGCCTACGCCGACGCCACCGGGGTCCGGATCGAGACCTCCGCCGACGCCTCCACGGCCCTGCGCGTCCAGATCGAGCAGGGGGCCGAGGCCGACGTCTTCCTGTCGGCAGACACCTTGAACCCGGACGCGCTCGTGGCCGGCGGGCTGGTCGTCGGCCGCGTCGTGCCATTTGCCGGGAACGAGCTCGCGATCGTCGTCCCGAAGGCCAACCCGGGCGCCGTTCGATCCGCCCTCGATCTCAGCCGACGCGGCCTGAAGATCGTCGCGGCCGGCGATGGCGTCCCCATCTCGGGCTACGCCGAGACCCTGGTCCACAACCTCGCCGGGCAGACCCCCGATCCGGCAGGGTTCATCGCGGCGTACGCCGCCAACATCGTGAGCCGGGAGGACAACGTGAAGGCCGTCGCGACCAAGATCGCCCTCGGCGAGGGTGATGCGGCGATCGTCTACGCCACCGACGCCGTCGCGGATCCATCGCTAGTCGTCATCCCGATCCCCGACGGATCCAACGTGCTGGCAACCTATGCGGGCGTGGTCCCGACCACGTCGCGAGCGCCCTCCCTCGGCCGGGCCTTCCTCGACTGGTTGGCCGGTGCGCCCGGCCAGGCGATCCTCGCCCGGTTCGGGTTCGTGCCCGTGCTCCCGGGGCCGTCGTGAACCGCCGAGTTCTCGTCGTCATCGCCGCTGCCGCGCTGGTCGCGCTCCTGCTCGCGCCGGTGGCCACGCTCATCGGTCGCGCCCTTGGAGGCGGTGCGCTCGTCGGGGTTGCGAGCTCCCAGGTGGTCCTCGAGGCCCTTCGGCTGTCGCTCGTCACGACCGGGATCAGCCTGGTGGTCACGCTCGTCCTCGGCACGCCCCTCGCCTACCTGCTGGCCCGGCGCGCGACCCGCCTCACGGCGATCGTCGAGGTCGTGGTGGACCTGCCGCTCGTGCTGCCGCCCTCGGTCGCCGGTCTCGGCCTCCTGCTCGTCCTCGGGCGACGCGGCGTCGCCGGTGACGCGCTCGACGCCATCGGCATCACGATCCCGTTCACGACCGTCGCCGTGATCCTCGCCCAGGTCTTCGTGGCCGCCC
>SCTE01000100.1 GCA_004298915.1 Chloroflexota bacterium
GCTGGTGCAGGGCGGCCCCGACACCCGGACACGCGCGGCCGAAGGCGACGCCGAGGCTGTTGTGGGTCGGGGCCGAGGCCGGATCGAGGGAGAGCGCGCGGCGGAAGAGGCGCCGGGCGATCTCGGGCTTCCGCGTCTGCCAGGCGACGACGCCGAGATTGCCGAGAATCCGAGGACTGAGGATCGGCGCCGTCGCGCGGCCGAGCCAGACCATCGCCGCCTCGAGGTCGCCAAGGCGATAGGCGGCGACTCCGGCCGTCTCCAGCAGGTCGGGAGCGGCCGGTTGTCGGTAGATGGCGTCGGCGAGACCGGAAGGAAGGGGCGGGTCGAGCCGCTCTGGGCGCGGCCGGCTCACTCGGCGAGGCCGGTGACGCGCAGGACCTCCTCGAGGCTGGTGTCTCCCCGCCAGGCCTTGATCATCCCGTCCTCGCGCAGCGTCCGGTAGCCGTGCTTGCCGGCGATGCGCTGGAGCTCCTGGGTCGGCGCCCGGGTGAGGATCGCCTCGTGCAGGTCGGGGGTGACGCTGGCCATCTCGTAGATCGCCATCCGGCCCTTGTAGCCGGTCCCCTGGCAGGCGCGGCAGCCGCGGCCGTGCCGCCAGCCGGAGGGCCCCTTGAGCAGATCGGGGAAGCGGCGCTGGAGATCGACGATCAGCCGTGCCGCCTCCTCGGAGGCCGGCTCGGGCTCGGCGCAGCTCCGGCAGACCAGGCGCACCAGGCGCTGGGCGATCACCGCACGGACCGAGGAGACCACCAGGAACGGCTCGACCCCCATGTCGATGAGGCGCGTGAAGGCGCCGATCGCGTCGTTGGTGTGGAGGGTCGAGAACACGGTGTGGCCGGTCAACGAGGCCTGCACGGCGATCTGCGCGGTCTCGCCGTCTCGGATCTCGCCGATCATGATGGTGTCCGGATCTTGGCGCAGGATGGCGCGGAGCGCGCGGGCGAAGGTATAGCCGATGTCGGCATGGACCTGGATCTGCGAGATGCCCGGCACGTTGTACTCGACCGGGTCCTCGACGGTGAGGATCTTCTCCTTGCCGTCGTTGATCGACTCCAGCGTCGCATAGAGGGTGGTCGACTTGCCCGAGCCGGTGGGGCCGGTGACCAGGATGATGCCGTGCGGCTCGGCGAGCCAGCCGCGATATCGCTCGAGGTAGTCGTCCTCCATCCCGAGCTTGTCGAGCCGGAAGGCCTGGCGCTCCTTGGGCAGCAGGCGGAGCACGATCGATTCTCCCCAGACTCCCGGCACCGAGGAGACGCGCACGTCGATCTCCTGGCCCGACAGACGCACGCTGATGCGCCCGTCCTGGGGCAGCCGCCGCTCGGCGATGTCGATGCCGGAGATCAGCTTGATCCGGCTCGCCACCGCATCGAAGCGCTCGCGCGGCAGCGTGAGACGGTTCTGCAGCACGCCGTCCAGGCGGAAGCGGATGGCGAAGCTGCGCTCGCTCGGTTCGATGTGGATGTCGGAGGCGCCCTCGTTGAAGGCCTGGGCCAGCGTGTTCGAGACCAACTCGACCACCGGCGCCTCCTCGGCCAGCTCCTTCAGGTGCTGGATGTCGTCGCCCGGGCGGCTCTCGTCCTGGGTGATCCGGCGCCGGACCTGGTCGAGCGTGCGATCCAGGTCCTGGGTGCGGGCGAGCCACCAGGTGAGGGTCCGGCCGGCGAAGGCGCGGCCGACGACCTCCTGCAGGCTGGACTTGAGGGGATCGCGCGCCATCAGGTGGATGCGGCCGTCGCCGGTCTCCCAGGCGAGCGCCTCCTGGTCGAGCCACCATTCGGAGGCGAGCCCGGAGGACTCGATCGCGGCCAGGAAGGCGCGGATCTCGGTCGGGATCTCCTGGTGCTCGAGCACCGGAAGGTCGAGCTGGCGGGCGAGGAGGGCGAGCAGCGGATCCTCGCCGACCGCCCCCATGCGCACGAGGATGCTGCCGAGCCGGCCGCCATAGCTCGCCTGGAAGGCGAGCGCCTTCTCCAGATCCTCGCGGCCGATCAGCCCGCCCTCGATCAGGAGCTGGCCGATGGGCTTGCGCGACTCCTCCGACGGCGGCGCGTCGTGGGCAAGCGGCGTCGCTAAGTTCACGGCCGAAGCCGGCCCGCGGCCGGCGGCATCTGGGCGTCGATCATGCTGTTGATATGGTAATGAAACCGGATCGACGGCACCATCGCGCTGTCTTCTCGAAAGCGCTCCCGGGCGAGCCGCCGGCGTCACCCTCTGCCCGGAGCTGGATCACGTCCGTGAGCCCGGCACCAGCGCCGCCACATGGCGCGATAGGCGCGCTCGAGATGGCGCGCCACCTTCGCGCCGTCCAAGAGCGGCGAGCCGGCGACCCGTGCCCGCAGATCCTCGCGCAGGCGGGCCCGGCGCGGCTCATCCGCCGCCAGCGCCGCCGCGATCGAGACATAGTCCGCGGGTGTCGCCGCGACGAGATCGTCGAGCCCGATCCGGCGGAGAAACGACATCGAGGTGCGTCCGACCATGGCGTCGCCGGCAAGGCTTACGACCGGAATTCCCATCCAGAGAGCCTCGAACGTCGTCGTCGCGCCGTTGAACGGGAAGCAGTCGAGAGCGATGTCGATGCAGCCGTAGAGGTCGGGATGGGCCGGGCGATCGTCGACGGCGCCGAGGAAGACGAGCCGTTCCGGTCGGATGCCGTGGCGGGCGAACGTGGCCCGCATCGAGTCCGCCAGGCGCCTCGAGCGGTAGCGGTCCTTGTACTGGAAGAGCAGCTCTGATCCGTTGACTCGCCCGAGGATCTCGGCCCACAGCGACAGGGTTCGTTCGTTGAGCTTGGTCGGGTTGTTGAGCGAGGCGAAGGTGATGGGGTCGCTGGCACGTCGCGGCGGGTGCACGGGGGCCGGCGAGGCGGCGTCGGGCTCGTACACGTACATGGCGGGCAGGCGGACGACGCGCTCGGTGAACAGCTCGCGAGGCCGGCGCGGAACCATGAGGCTGTCCGCCATCAGATAATCGACTTCCGCGAGCCCGCTGGTCGCCGCATCGTGGAAGCTGACGACGATCGGCGCCGGTCGATGACGCGCGACCTGGATGGGGTTCTCGTCGAAATGGGCGGCAAGCACGACCAGGACGTCGATGCCGTCGTCGGCGACGATGTCCGCGAGGGCCTCGTCCGACCGGCCGACAACCGACCGGAAGCGATGGGCGGCGGCGCGAAACGCTCCGGCGGTCTCGTCTTCGTCGGCCATCG
>SCTE01000101.1 GCA_004298915.1 Chloroflexota bacterium
CTTCGAATCTGCCGATGGCATCGTGCTCACGGACCGTGACGGGCGCCAGGTCCTCGATGCCACCGCCGCGCTCTGGTACTGCAACGTCGGCTATGGCCGCCGCGAGATCGCCACGGCCGTCGCCGAGCAGCTCGTGAAGCTCGCCTCGTACTCGTCGTTCGGGGCGTACACGACCGGGCGGACGCTTGAGCTCGCGGACCGCCTGGCGGCCCTCAGCCCGCTCGGCCCCGATACGGTCGTCTTCCTTGGATCGGGCGGCTCGGACGCCATCGACACCGCCGCAAAGCTGGCCCGACGGTATTGGGACGTGCTCGGGCGGCCCGAGAAGCGGGTCATCGTGTCGCGCGAGCATGCCTATCACGGGATGCATGCCTGGGGCACCTCGCTCGTCGGCATTCCCGGGATGAAGGCCGGCTACGGCGGTCCGTTCATCGACGAGGTGGCGATGGTCGGGGCGATGGACCTCGAGGGCCTCGAGGCGCTGCTGGCCAGCAGAGGCAGCGAGATCGCCGCATTCATCGGCGAGCCGGTGATCGGCGCGGGCGGGGTCATCCCGCCGATCGATGGCTACTGGACCGCGGTCTCCGACCTGTGCCGTCGATACGACGTCCTCCTCGTGGCCGACGAGGTCATCACGGGATTCGGCCGAACCGGTGAGCTGTGGGCAACGACCCGGTACGGGATCACCCCGGACATGATCACGTTCGCCAAGGGCGTGTCGTCCGGGTACGTGCCGCTCGGCGGCGTCCTCGTCGGCGAGCGCGTGCGCCGCCCGTTCTGGGACGACCCGGTGCCCGGAGCGGTCCTTCGTCATGGCTACACCTATTCCGGCCATGCCGGCGCCGCGGCCGCCGCGCTGGCCAACCTCGACATCCTCGAATCCGAGGGCCTCGTGGCCCGGGTGAAGGCGATGGAGCCGGGCGTGGCCACGGCATTCGCCCGCCTGGCCGGGCGACCGCTCGTCGGGGCCATCCGTACGGTCGGGATGACCGCCGCCGTCGCGGTCGAGCCGGACGCGCTGGCCGCCGACCCGGGGATCCCGGACCGGCTGGTCGCGGCGGCCTACCGGCACGGCATCGCGACCCGCGTCCTGCGCGGCCATGCGCTCCAGTTCTCGCCGGCCTTCGTGATCACGCAGGCCCAGGTGGATGCGATCGTCGATGGCTTCGCCGCTGCGTTCGAGGAGGTTGCCGCGCGCTGAACCCGTGCCGCGTACCGGTTCGCGGCCTCGGTTCGCGGCCCCGGTCCATTGCAGGCCGTTCCGTGCGATCGCACTTGATTCCGGGTCCGCGCTGGGCGCATCATCTGGACCTCCCGACCGCACCTTGGAGGTCCCGCCCGTGGCTGCGCATCTCTCGGTCACCGTCAATGGAACGGTTCGGGAGGCGGACGTCGAGCCGCGACGCCTCCTGGTCCAGCTGATTCGCGAGGACTTCGACCTCACCGGGACGCACGTCGGCTGCGACACGTCGCAGTGCGGCGCCTGCACCGTCCACGTCGATGGCAAGGCCGTGAAGTCGTGCACGATGCTGGCCGTCCAGGCCGACGGGTCCGACGTCACAACGATCGAGGGAATGGCATCAGCCGAGGGGCTCCATCCGCTCCAGACCGCCTTCTGGGAGCACCACGGTCTCCAGTGCGGGTTCTGCACCCCGGGCATGATCATGACCGCGGCCGCCCTACTGGCGTCGAATCCGGACCCGACGGATGACGAGATCCGGCACGCCATCGCCGGCAACTTCTGTCGTTGCACGGGCTACCAGAACATCGTCATCGCCATCCGCGCGGCGGCCGCCGCGATGCGTGCCGGCTCGACCGCCGGCGCGGCGAGCTGAGGGGGACCTTCGATGACCACCGACATGCTCGGCAAGAGCGTCAAGCGCGTCGAGGACCGGCGCCTCATCACCGGCGGCGGCCGGTACGTCGACGACATCAAGCTCCAGTCGATGGCCTACTGCGCCATCCTCCGAAGTCCGTATGCCCACGCCAACATCCGGTCGATCGACACGAGCGCGGCGAAGGCGATGCCCGGTGTCCTCGACGTCATGGTCGGGACCGACATCCCGTACAACCCCCTGCCACTGGCCTGGCCCGCCGGGGGATCCGCCGGCCTCCAGAACAACGTCAACACGCCGCGCGCCCTGGCGACCGACAGCGTCAAGTGGACCGGCGAAGGCGTCGCGGCGGTCATCGCAGAAACGCCAGAGCAGGCGTTCGATGCGCTCGAGGCGATCGTCGTCGATTACGAGCCGCTGCCGACCGTCGTGGACGCCGAGAAGGCAACCCAACCGGGCGCGCCGCAGCTCCACGAGAACGCGCCGAACAACATCGTGTTCGACTGGACCGTCGGCGACAAGGCCGGGACGGACGCCGCCGTCGATGCGGCCGAAGTGGTCGTCCGCCAGCGGATCGTCAACCAGCGGCTCATCCCGAACCCGATGGAGACGCGCGGGGACATCGGGCTGTACAACCCCGGGACCGACGAGTACACGATCTGGATGTCGAGCCAGACGCCGCACATCCAGCGGATCCTGCTGGCGATCTTCGTCATGGGCATCCCGGAGCACAAGCTCCGCTGCATCAGCCCCGATGTCGGTGGCGCGTTCGGGACCAAGATCTTCTGCTACGCGGACTACGTGGTCGTCCTCCACGCCTCGAAGCGCCTCGGCGGCCGTGCCGTCAAGTGGATCGAGAGCCGTCGCGAGAACTACCAGTCCACAATCCACGGCCGCGACCACATCACGTACCTCGAGATCGCCGGTTCGAAGCAGGGCGAGATCAGCGCGGTCCGGGTCAAGACGTACGCCAACCTCGGTGGGCGCCTCTCGACGATCGGCCCCGGCATTCCAACGACGTTGTACGCCCGCGTCCTGTCGGGCTGCTACAAGATTCCGAACGTCTTTGCCGAGGTCATCGGCGTCTACACCAACACGGTCTTCGTGGATGCCTATCGCGGCGCGGGGCGACCGGAAGCGACCTACGTCATCGAGCGGGCGATGGACCTGTTCGCCAACGAGATCGGCATGGATCCCGCCGAGCTTCGACGCCGGAACTTCATCGCCCCGGACAAGTTCCCGTACGAGAACCCGTCCGGGCTCGGGACCGCCAGCGGCGGTGCGAAGATCTACATCGATTCCGGGAACTACGAGCCGGCGATGGACAAGGCGCTCGCGATGGCGGGCTATGCCGGGATGGACAAGGCCAAGGCCGAGGCCCGCCGTCGCGGCAAGTACCTCGGGGTCGGGCTGTCCACGTACATCGAGGTCTGCGGCGTCGCGCCATCCAAGTGGATCGGCGCCGTCGGCGAGGGCTGGGGCGCCGCGATGTGGGAATCGGCCAACATCAAGGTCCACCTGACGGGCAAGGTCGTGGTGACCATGGGTACGCAGCCGCAGGGCCAGGGCCACGAGACGACCTACGCCCAGGTGATCGGCCACGAACTCGGCATCCCGATGGAGGACATCGTCGTCCAGCACTCGGATACGCAGGGCACCCCGATGGGCTATGGGAGCTACGGGAGCCGGACGTCGTCCGTCGGGAGCACGGCCGCGATCCGGGCCGCCGCCAAGATCCGGGAGAAGGCGCGCCGCTACGCGGCCCACATGCTCGAGGCCTCGGTCGAGGACATCGAGGTTGACGGCGCCGAGTACCGGGTGAAGGGCTCGCCGGACAAGAAGAAGACGTTCCAGGAGATCGCCTTCGCCCTCGATCTCGCGTTCGACGCCCCGGAGGGCATGGAACCGTATCTCGACGAGACGGCCTACTACGACACCCCGAACTGTACGTGGCCGTTCGGGACCCATGTGGCGATCGTCGAAGTCGACGAGGCGACCGGCCACGTCGACCTCGTGAAATACGTCGCAGTCGATGACGTCGGCAACAAGATCAACCCGATGATCGTGGACGGCCAGCTCCACGGCGGCATCGCCCAGGGCGTGGGCCAGGCTCTCTGGGAGGGGGCCGTCTACGGCGACGACGGCCAGCTGCTGTCGGGCTCGATGCTCGACTACGCGATGCCGCGGGCCGCGTGGTTCCCGCACCTGGAACTCGACGAGACCGTCACGCCATCGCCGGTCAACCCGATCGGGGTCAAGGGCGTCGGCGAAGCCGGCGCCATCGCGAGCACGGCGGCCGTCGCGAACGCCGTGAACGATGCCCTCAAGCCATTCGGAATCAGGCACCTCGACATGCCCCTCACGTCGCAGGCGGTGTGGAAGGCGATGCAGTCCTCGAAGGGAGCCCAGGCATGATCCCCGCCGCCTTCGACTACGTCCGCGCCACCTCGCTCGACGACGCCCTTGCGCGCCTTGCGGCCGACGATGGGGCCAAGGTCATCGCCGGTGGCCAGAGCATCCTGCCCCTCATGAAGCTCCGCCTGGCCCGGCCCGAAACGCTCGTGGACATCGGGCGGCTCACGGAACTTCAGGGCGTTCGCCGCCTCCCGGACGGCCGGGTCGCGGTCGGAGCCCTGACGACGTATGCGGCGATGATCGCCGACCCGATCCTCGGTCACTACGGGCTCCTCCGGGACGCCCTCCCGAACATCGGCGACACGCAGGTCCGCAACCGCGGGACGATCGGCGGCGCGATCGCGCACGCGGATCCCGCGTCGGACATGCCCGCGATCCTCCTCGCGCTCGACGCCGAGGTCGTCGCCCGGTCCGCGACCGCGGAGCGAACCATCCCGATCACGTCCTTCTTCGAGGGCGCATTCGACAGCGCGCTTCGCCCCGGCGAGATCATCACCGAGATCCGACTGCCGGGCGGCCGGGACGATGTCGGTTCGGCCTACAGCGCCATCGAGCAACCGGCGAGCGGGTACTCGATCGCCGGCGTCGCAGCCGTCATCGGAGCTCGCTCAGGCGATCGCTGGGGCTTGTGCGCCGTGGGCGTGACCGGGGTGGGGGAGCATCCCTACCGGGCCACGGCCGTCGAGCAGGCCATCCGAGGCGGCGCATCCGTGGCCGACGCAGCGACCCATGCCACGGACGGCATCACGGTCGCCTCCGACATCCACGCCGACCGGGAATATCGAACCCACGTCGCGGCGGTGCAGGTCCGTCGCGCGCTGGAGGCGGCGGCCGCGCGGCTCGGGTGAAGATCGCCCATCTCGTCCTCGGCCGGGAGGCGCCGGCGAATCTCGCGGGCGCCGTCCTGACCCGCGATGTCGATGTCGACGGCGAACGCTGGACCA
>SCTE01000584.1 GCA_004298915.1 Chloroflexota bacterium
CCAGCGGCAAGCCAAGTATCCGCGACGTCGATCTCGCGCTGATCGCCGGCAACAATCCGGTGGTGAGCCACCAGACCGCACCGTTTATCGCCGGCGAAAGCGGCGCGCCGGGACGCGCCTTTGAGGCCGCCAAGGCGCGCGGCTGCCGCATCATCGTCATCGATCCGCGCCGCACGGAAACCGCGCGCTATGCCGACCTTTTGATCCAGCCGTTACCCGGCCATGACGCGGCACTGTTCGCGGCGATCGCTCACATCCTGCTGCGCGACGGCACATATAATCGCGTGTTCTGCGACAAGTTCGTGACCCGGCTGGACGCCTTGCGCGCGGCAGTCGCAGCCTTCACGCCGGACATGGCGGCTGCACGCGCCGATATACCGGTGGAGCAGATCGAGCTAGCCGCTAAATGGCTGGGCGAGGCAAAACGGCCGCTGGTTGGCAGCGGTAGTGGACCCTCCATGTCGGACCACTCCAATCTCAACGATCACATGATCGAGGCGGTCAACGCATTGGTCGGTGGGTATCGGCGCGCCGGTGATCTTGTGCGCAATCCCGGCACGCTCAAGCCCAAGATCGTTCGCGAGATGGCGATTTCGCCGACCCGGACCTGGGAGAAAGGCATCAAGTGTCATAGCGCCGATATCGGCAAGCTGATGGGTGAGTTTCCGACCGCGCTGCTGCCGCAGGAAATACTGACGCCCGGCTCCGGCCGGATCAGAGCGCTGATCAATTTCGGCGGCAATCCGCTGATGGGGTTGGGCGATCCGGATCGTGCGGTCCCGGCATTCGAGGATCTGGAGCTGCTGGTCTCGCTCGACCCGCGCATGAACGACACCTGCCGCATGTCCCACTATGTCATCGGGACCAGCCAACCTTATGAACGGCACGATATCACCATCCCCGGCGACGGCATGTTCCCGGAGCCCTTCGCGCAATATGCGACGCCGGTGGTGCCGAAGCCCGAAGGCGTCATCCATGACTGGGCATTTTTCTGGGGTGTCGCCGCCCG
>SCTE01000102.1 GCA_004298915.1 Chloroflexota bacterium
CAGGGCATAGGCCCGAACGAGGACGGAGATGGCCTGGCCCTGGGCCATCGCTGACACCCACGGGACCGGCATCGTTCCGTTGGGAAAGTCGTAGTACCAGAGGCCATCGCCGGCCTGATGCCCGACGAGCCAGTCAGCGTCCTTGATCACGAGGTCACGATCGGCCGACGATCCGAGTGCGAGCCACCGGTCGTAGTGGGCGATGGCGCTCTGGCTTATGGTGACCGGGTTGTAGTGAGTTCCGGACGGGTATTCGACCATCAGGATCCCGTCCGAATCGCGTGGCCGGGCGGCCTCGGTCTCCAGGACCGAAGCCATGTTGTACGGGTAGGGCGCAGGCAGTGCCTGGAGGATCACCGCCTTCTCCGGCATACGGTGCACGATCTGGGCGGCGATCAGCCCGCCCGCCGATGCCGACAGCGCGATCACGGCCAGGAGCGCGAGCGTTCGGGCGGCTCGGCGGGTCCAGCGGGGCAGTTCTCGTTCCGGCATCACGCGGTTGATCACCTCACGTGCGGGCATGGAGCGACCGGCGACGCGCGTGGCCGGACGTCGCGCAATCGTACACGCGGTGGTCCCTGACCCCGCGGAGTCTCCCGCCCCGACGAAGCGCCCGACCGTGAGGTGGAGACCCAAGCTCGCCGCGGGCGTCACTGAGCGCGCCACCGCGTCGAGTAGCATCACGAGGATGCCGACCGTGACGATGATCGTCTATGGAGATGTCGAGCACGACTCCCGTGTCAGGCGCGCAGCGACGGCCTTGATCGCGGCGGGGTTCGGCGTTTCGATCGGGTGCCTGTCGCGATCAGGCAACGACGATGTCACCGAGCTCGATGGCGCACGGGTGATCCACGTTGCGGTAGGGAAATCGAGGACCTTGCCGGGCGACCAGAGCCCGTTCAGGTCCCCCAGCCGTGCCTTCCCGGGTACGGCGCTGGTCTCGAAAGTCCGGTGGCTCGCTGGCTATGGCCTTGCCCTGCGCGCCTGGCGGTCCCGGCTGGTCGAGCGGATGGCCCCTGCCGACCTGTGGCTGGGTCACGACCTGTTCGGTCTGTGGGCTGCTGCGGCTCTCCAGGCCCGATCGGGAGGTCGACTCGTCTACGACAGCCACGAACTGTTCCTCGATGCCGGCAGCGCCGCCCGCCTGCCTGGCCCGGGCCGGGCAATGCTCGCCCGGATGGAGGGGCGTCTTGCGCGGCGCGCCGACGCCGTGGTCACGGTCAACGGATCGATCGCCGACGAGCTTCGCGCTCGGTATGGCGTGGACCCGGTGGTCGTGCTCAATGTTCCCGGAACCTGGCGGCCGCCCGCGACCGATCCGTTCAGGTCGATCCTCGGCCTCAATGGGAAGAGCGTGATCCTGTATCACGGAGCACTCTCCCCCGGCCGAGGCATCGAGCAACTCGTCGAGGTGGCCGAGACGCTGCCACCCGGGCGCGTCGTCGTGGTCCTTGGGGACGGACCGATGTTTGATGAGCTCGTCGCTCGAAGCCGGACCCCTGAGCTCGCCGGCCGGCTCCAGGTCCATCCTGCGGTTCCGATTGACGCGCTCCCGGATTGGGTCGGCAGTGCCGACGTCGGCGTCGTGGCCTTCCAGGCGACGACGCGCAACAACGTGCTCGGAACGCCCAACAAGTTGTTCGACTATCTGGTCGCGGGTGTGCCCGTCGTGGTCAGCGACTTTCCGGAAATGCGGACCATCGTCGGGCAGGTTGATGGCGGGCAAACCTGCGATCCCGCGGATCCCCAGTCGATCGCCGGCGCGATCGACCGCATCCTGTCAACAACCCTCGAGGATCGACGCATCGAGCGACAGCGGCTGGCACGCGACGCCGGAGCACGCTTTGCATGGTCAATCCAGGCCGCGCGCCTTGTCGATGCCGTGCGCGGCGCCCTGGGTGGCTGACGCGCTCCTCTCCGGGTCACCGGTCGAGCCCGGCGCCGTTCCATCTCGCCCCGACAGACCGCCCCCGACCGACGCGTCGCGAGGCCGGATCGGCCGGGCTGGTACTCCCGCAGCGACCATACGTTCGGGTATGTCCCTCGTGACGACACTGCCGGCGCCGATGACGGCTCCCCGCCCGATTCGGACACCCCGCGTCACGATCGTGTGGGCCCCCAGCCACACATCATCCTCGATGACGATCTCCG
>SCTE01000103.1 GCA_004298915.1 Chloroflexota bacterium
CGCCTGGGCATTGCCGAGAACGGTGTCGACGATGTCGTCATCGCGATACACGTCGTAGAACGCGACACCGGTGTCATCGACCGACGGCGACCATGTCACGTCCACCCGGCCCGGTCCGTTCGCAGCCGCCGCCACGCCGGTCGGAACCGTCGGAGGTGTCGTGTCAGCCGGCGCCGGACCGCCGATGAACGCGGAATCGAGGGCCACGTCATCGATGGCGAGATCGAACGTCCGTCCGCCGCTGTTGTCCCCGATCTGGATCCGCCCGACCGGGGTGGTGCCGAAGTTGTCGATCCTGCTCAACTCGGTGACGCGCACGCCATCGAGCCACGTCTCGACCTCGCCGGATGTGCCGGCAATCCGCAGCCGCACCTGAAGTTCGTGCCACGCGCCGAGGGAGACGATGGTCGATCCGCGGACCGTCACCGCGCCGGCATCGTTGCGATAGTTCAGCGTCCCGTCCGTGTTGCTGACATAGAAGCCGCCGATGGATCCGCCGGTCGCCGTCCGCTCCTTGAGGATGTAGACGTTGTTGGCGCCGAGGCTCACGATCTTGAACCGAACCCGATAGTACGGCTCGGACATTGTCGGGCTGATGGCATGCCACGCCCAGGCGGCGCCGCTGACCGAGACGCCGCGCGCGGCCTTGGTTCCCGAGAAGACCTCCGTTCCCTGGACGGTCATCCCCACATTCGTCCAGGCACCGAGCGAGCCTGACTCGAACCCGTCGCTGAACAGCGCGGCGCCCCCGGACGATGGCGTCGTCGCGGGCGCCTGGTTGCTCGCCGGGGAGGTATTGCCGGACAGGTCTCGTGCCTTCAGCGTGTACGTGTAGGTCGTCGACGGCGCAACGGTCGTGTCGGACCAGGACAGGGCCACGCCGCCGACGGACGCCCGGAACGTGCCGTTGCGGTAGATGTCGTACGCGGACACGCCAACGTTGTCGGTGGCCGCGCCCCACCCCAGTTCAACCCGATTCGACGCGACGGCCGTTGCCGTCAGGCCGGCCGGTGCGGTCGGCGCCTCGGTGTCGACGACTCCGGGCTGGCAGGCAACCCCACCGCTGTCCAGCACCGTGCCCGCCGTATTGATGAACTCGTAGCCGGCGTAGCCGTCAGTGAGCTGGAGGCGCAGGGCGCCGATCGCGCCGGGCGAGGTGTCAAAGCCAGCCGCGAGGCGGGCATCCGTCCGCGCAAACGGCTGGATCCCGTGGCCACCGGTCCCGATCACGAACTGGGTCATCCCGGATGGCGAAGTAGCCCCGGTTCCGGCCATCGGGAGCCAGCGCTGATAGTCGTGATCGTGGCCATTGAGGACGAGGTCCACACCGGCGCTCGCGAGCATCGACCAGATCGTCGCCATCCGATTGGTGTCGCCGTTGGGTCCGACGCTGTACGTCGGGTGATGGAAGTAGGCGATCGTGCACGGCGCCGTGTTCGTGGCGAGATCGTTGGCCAGCCAGGTGACCTGGCCGGATCCGCTGCTGGTCTGGTTGTACTGGCTCGTCGAGTCGAGGCTGATGAAGTGCCAGGGCCCGATCGTATAGCTGTAGTAATGGGGAACGTTGTCCCAGTAGTTGAAATACCCCGGCGCCAGGGTCCCCTCGTACTCGTGATTCCCGATCGCCGGGTTGGTGATCGACCGGAAACGGCCGTAATACGCCGTCGGTCCGCCGTACCAGTTGTCGAACTCGGTCGGCGTTCCCTTCTCGTAGACGTCACCCAGATAGAGGACCAGGTTCGGATTCCAGCTTGCGATCAGATCGGTGGCAGCCTGCGAGTTCGGCTCGCCGCTGGCGCCGTCACCGGCGACCGCCACCGTCAACGGGCCTGTCCCGGCCCACGTTCCTCTGGCCGGGGTGAACGTGCCGGTATTCACCGGCGGACTGGTCACGCCGTTGCTGAGATTCGCGCTCACAGCCCCGCGGGCGGACACGAACCCATCGCGCATCACGGCCTCGGCCTCGATGACGGCCGATCCGTCGACGAACTTGGCCGTGTCGAGGGTGAAGGTATAGGGACTGGCGAGGTCGGTCAGGAGGTAGGTTCCACGGAGGTAGAAGACGACCTTCTGAATTCCGGGGCTCGAGCCCGTTACCGATACGGTCGCGGCGGTCGTTCGCGGACCTGTGACCAGGGCGCCATCCGCGGGGGAGACGATGCAGATCGTCACCGCGTAGGTGGCCGACGGACCGCTCGTGGCGCACGAGCCGGCCGCCGAAACGGCACCCGCGAGTGGCAGGGAACCGCCCGCCAGGAGGGCTGCGACCAGCGCGAGTCGCGTGAACACGCGCACGGGCAGCGAACTCCGGGATCCTTGCGTCATGCGCCTCCTGGTGGCCGCCTGATTCCGTGGGGACCGTACCACCCGCCGGTGCGTCTCGGCAACACGAATCGCCGTCGTCGCCGGCGGGTTTGAACGGAAATCTAGCCGGACGGTGCGCACTCGCACCACAATCGCCCCCGTTGCCATGGCCATCGCCCCGGCGTATCGTTCGGCCCCGGGGAGGGCCACGAGCGCCATGGCGACCGGAGACGAGGGGTTCGGTCAGCAGGCCGGCACGCGCGGATCGCGCGTCATGACCGGCTCGTTGTGGCGACGACGCCGCGGCAATTCCGTCCTTGCCCTTGCCCTTGCCCTGGTCGGCAGCCTTGCGCTGGCGCCGATCCCCCGAGCCGTCGAGGCGGTCGCCGACCCGGTCATCGCCGCTGCCGGCGACATCGCATGCGATCCGGGGAGCTCGAGCTTCAACGGGGGTAACGGCACGTCGAGCAGCTGCCGGCAGAAGGCGACCGCGGCCCTCCTGTCGAGCGGGCTGGCGGCAGTCCTTCCGCTCGGTGACAACCAGTACTACTGCGGCGGCCTCGCTGCCTTCAACGCCTCGTACGACCTGAGCTGGGGTGCCTGGAAGTCGATCACCCGTCCGGTCGTCGGCAACCACGAGTACCTCACCAGCGGCGGAACCGGATGCGACGCGTCGAACGGCGGCGCGGCGGGACACTTTGCCTACTTCGGGGCTCGGGCCGGCCAGCCCGGGGCGGGTTGGTACAGCTACGACATCGGGTCGTGGCACCTGATCGCGTTGAACTCGAACTGCGGCGATGCGGGCGGGTGCAGTGCCAATTCCCCGCAGGGCAAGTGGCTGGCCGCCGACCTCGCCGCGCACCGCACGACCTGTACCCTCGCCTACTGGCACATTCCGCTCTTCTCGTCGGGCGGTCGGGCCTCCTCGAACTCGAAGGCGTTCTGGGACCAGCTGTACGCGGCCGGCGCCGACGTCATCCTGACCGGCCATGACCACACGTATGAGCGCTTCGCTCGCCAGTCGCCGACCGGCATCGCCGATCCCGCGCGCGGGATCCGTGAATTCGTTGTCGGCACGGGCGGTGCCAACCACACGACGTTTGCGAACACGGCCGCCAACTCGGAAGTCC
>SCTE01000011.1 GCA_004298915.1 Chloroflexota bacterium
CACCGCCGCCGGACGTGCGCGCCGCCATCGACACGTACCTGGAGACGGCGCGCCTGGCCGGCATCCGAACCGGTGAGCTCCACCAGACCCTCGCCCGGCCGGGAGTCGATGCCGCGTTCACGCCGGAACCGTTCAGCGAGCTGTACCAGCGCTCGCTGTTCCAGTCGATCGGCGCGTCCACCCGCCGGAGCCTCGACCTGCTCGCCCGGCGCATCGATACGCTCACGCCCGAGGCGGCCGCCGATGCGGCCGGGGTCCTCGAGCGTCGAGGAGCCATCGATAGCCGGCTCCGGTTCCTGCTCAGCCACAAGTTCGGCGGGATGCGGATCCGGACCCATGGCGACCTTCACGCCGAGCAGATCCTCAACACCGGACGCGACCTGGTGATCATCGACTTCGAGGGCGAGCCGACCCGGCCATTGAGCGAGCGCCGGCTCCGCCGGTCGGCCCTGCGCGACGTGGCGGGGATGCTCCGTTCGTTCCACTACGCCAGCTACGGATCGCTCCTCCGGACCGAGATGGGGCCCGATATCCGGCCCGAGGACATCGACGCCCTCGAGGGCTGGGTCCTGGCCTGGAACCGCTGGGTCGGCGCCACCTTCCTCGCCGGCTACCGGGAGGCCACCGCCGGGGCGACATTCCTGCCGTCCGACGACCGCGACTGGGTCGGCCTGCTCGATGCGTTCCTGCTCGAGAAGGCGTGCTACGAGCTCACCTATGAACTGAACAACCGTCCGGGCTGGGTGGCGATCCCGATCCGGGGGATCCTCCAGCTCCTCGACGGATGAGCCCGGGTCCGGACCCCGCGGCGATCCGGGTCGCGCGAACCGCGCAGATCCGTTACGGGCTCGCCACCGCGCCGACGGGCCGGCGGGGCGATGTCGGCCTCGCCGACGGACCGACGTCACGGGCCGTCGCGGCTGGCATGAACGCCGTCCGGGTGCCGGGCAGCGCCTCGGTCCAGGCCGGGGACGTGGCGGCGCTGAGCCTGCTCCACGAGATCGCCCATCTCCTGGTCGAGCGGTTCGAGGCGACGAGCGTCCCGCAGGCGCGCGAGCGCGCCGCCGATGGCCTGCGTGCACGGCTCGGACGTGACGGCGACCGGATCCTCGATCGATTCGCGAAGTCGTTCCCGACGCGGTCCGCCGAGCATGCGGACCCGGCGAGCATCGTCGGCGAGCTCATCCTGACCCGGCTCGCCAACGAGAACCCGGCCATCGGGCCCCTCCGGGAGCTCGTCGATGACGCGCCGCTCGCCCGTTCACCCGCCTATGCCCGCGCCGTCGGCGAGCTCGAGGCGCTCCTCATCGCAGCGGGTCCGGTGGCCGGAGCCGGCGACGGTGGCCGTGCGGCGGGCAACCTCCTCGAGCTCCTGCGGGCCCCGGCACGCCACGCCCCGACCTCGCTCGCCGGCCAGCTCCGCTATATCCGCGAGAACTGGCCCGCCCTCCTCGGTGACGACCTCGGGGGCCTGCTCGATCGCCTCGACATCGCGATCGGCGTCCTGTCCGAGGAGGAGCGCGGACTCCATCGGCGCTTCGGCGGCGCCCCTGGGCCCAACGAGCCGCGGGACGGTCCGGAGTTCGCGGGCCTCGATGCCGAGGTCGAGCGGTTCAGCACGGATTCCGACTGGATGCCCCGGGTCGTCCTCATGGCCAAGGCCACCTACGTCTGGCTCGACCAGCTCTCGAAGCGCCACCGACGCGACATCCGGACCCTCGATGCCATCCCGGACGAGGAGCTCGATCGACTGCGGGACTGGGGCGTCACCGGCCTCTGGCTCATCGGCCTGTGGGAACGATCTCGCGCGTCCGAGGCGATCAAGCGGCGTCGGGGCAATCCCGATGCCGTCGCGTCGGCCTACTCCCTCGATGACTACCGGATCGCCGACGACCTCGGCGGGGAGCCCGCCTACGCGAACCTGCGCGATCGCGCCTGGGCGCGGGGCATCCGGCTCGCCAGCGACATGGTCCCGAACCACATGGGGATCGATTCGCGCTGGGTCATCGAGCACCCGGACTGGTTCCTGTGGGTCAAGGACCCACCCTATCCCTCGTACACCTTCAACGGGCCGGACCTGTCACCCGATGGCCGGGTGTCGATCGTCCTCGAAGATCACTACTGGGACAACACCGACGCCGCGGTCGTGTTCAAGCACCACGACCACGGGTCCGGGATCAGCCGGTACATCTACCACGGCAATGACGGCACGAGCTTCCCCTGGAACGACACGGCCCAGCTCGACTTCATCAAGGCCGAAGTCAGGGAGCAGGTCATCCGGACGATCCTGGCCGTGGCCCGCCGCTTCCCGATCATCCGGTTCGATGCGGCCATGGTCCTCGCCCGGAAGCACGTCGAGCGGCTGTGGTGGCCGCTCCCCGGCGCCGGCGACGGGATCCCGTCGCGAGCCGAGCACGCCATGCGCAAGGCCGCCTTCGACAAGCTCATGCCCAACGAGTTCTGGCGCGAGGTCGTGGACCGGGTTACGGCCGAAGTCCCGGACACGCTCCTGCTGGCCGAGGCCTTCTGGCTCCTCGAGGGCTACTTCGTGCGCACGCTGGGCATGCATCGCGTCTACAACAGCGCGTTCATGCACATGCTCCGGGACGAGGACAACGCGGGTTACCGGAAGGTCATCCGCGAGACCCTCGAGTTCGACCCCGACATCCTCAAGCGCTACGTCAACTTCATGAGCAACCCGGACGAGGAGTCCGCCCAGGAGCAGTTCGGCTCCGGCGACAAGTACCTCGGCGTGGCGACCCTGCTCATGACCCTCCCGGGGCTCCCGATGCTGGGCCACGGCCAGGTCGAGGGTTTCTCCGAGAAGTACGGGATGGAATTCCGGCGACCACGCCTCGACGAACGGCCGGACGACGGCCTCGTCGAGCGCCACGAACGCCTACTCTTCCCGCTCGTCCGGCGGCGGGCCCAGTTCGCGGAGGCCCACGACTTCCTGCTCTACGACTTCGTTCGCGACGACGGCTCGGTGGACGAGAATGTCTACGCCTACTCGAACGGCTCCGGCAACCGGCGATCGCTGGTCGTCTACCACAACCGATTCGGCGACACGACCGGCACGATCCGTGATTCGGTCCGGTTCGCGGTCAAGGAGGCCGAGGGCTCGAAGTCGATGGCCCAGCGGTCGGTGGCCAATGGCCTCGGCCTGCCCCTCGATCCCGACGCGATGATCGGGTTCCGGGACGAGCGGAGCGGCCTGGAATACCTGCTCGCGGCCGCTCGACTGCGCGATGGCGGCCTCCGGCTGACGCTCGATGCCTATCGATGCCAGGTTTTCACGGACTTCCGCGAATTCCGCGACGGATCCGGCCAGCCGTGGAGCCGCCTGGCCGCGCAGCTCGATGGCGCGGGGGTGGCGAGTCTCGCCGATGCGATCCGGGATCTCGAGCTCGCGCCGGTCCACGACGCCCTCCGACGGACCGTGGCCGACGTCGCGAACCTTCCCGAGGTCCTGGCGGCGATCTCGGCGGCCGGGTTGGCTCCCCGGTCGTCGGCCGGCTCGCCTGATCACGTGGCGACGGCCGCCCGCCGGCTGGCCGCGATCGCCAGCGTCGCGCCTGCAGCTCGCGAGGCGGCGACCCTCGAGGCCTGGGCGCTCCTCGATCCGGTCGCGGCGACGTTCGGGCTGCCGGCGATCGACGGGCTCCGGCTCGCGGGGCCACTCGACGGCGCCCTCGCGGGCCGCCATGGCCCGCACGCCGGCGACGGCCATGGGATCACGGCCGATGCGATGGTGCTGGTCGCGGCGTCCGCGCCGATCGGAGCGGGTGCCCGCGCGGCAACCATCCCGGCACGACTCAGGGCGTGGATCGCCGACCCGGTCATCCGGGCCGGGCTCGGCGTGAACGCCTGGGACGGCGTCGAGTGGATCGACGCCGACCGGCTCGTCCGGCTGGCCGACCGCTGGGCCGCGACCCGGATGATCGACGGGATCGCGCCACGAGCCGCGCGCGCGGATGCGACCCGCCTGCGCCGGACCGCTGAGCGGGCGGGCTACCGCGTGGACGCGGCCGCGGCCTCGTCCTGCGCGGAGCGGGGGCCG
>SCTE01000104.1 GCA_004298915.1 Chloroflexota bacterium
AGCGCCCGCTGCCCTCCGAGTTCCCGCCCGGCCCGTGGCGGGCATCTTGCCTTCGGTAACGATGCGTGTTTTTGGTTGCTTTGAGTAATGTGCTGGGAAGGTCTTGTGGGTTTGCTGTGTGTCGGGTTTCAATCGTCGGACTGCTGTGATTCCGCCCAGCTAAAGTCGAGGCTCTGATTCGCCGAAGGATCGGTCATGCCAGCACCGAGGAAGTATCCGCAGGAGTTGCGAGAGCGGGCGATCCGTCTGGTGACGGAGGCGCGTGAGCAGGAGTCTGGGTTGTCGTTGAATGGTGCCGCCAAACGGATCGGGCCCAGGGTGGGGATCAATCCGGACACGTTGCGGACCTGGGTCAAGCAGGCCGATATCGATGCCGGTCGCCGGCCGGGGATTCCGTCGATGGATGCCGCTCGGGCTCGTGAGCTGGAGCGGGAGAATCGTGAGCTGAAGCGGGCGAACGAGATTCTTCTGGCGGCCTCGAGTTTCTTCGCGCGGGAGCTCGACCCGCGTCTTCCCTGGTAGAAAACGAAACGGAATCGTCTGTCGAGTGCGGCGGCATTCCCAGCCTGGACGCGCCCGCCGGTGACGGCGAGGGGGCCGGGGCGGGCACGGGGGCGTCGCTGGCGGTGACCGCGCTGGGGACCCACCTGTCCACACCGGTGATGGTCGCCTTCATCGACTCGGTCAGGCAACGATTCGGGGTCGAGCCGGTCTGCCACGTGCTCTCGCAGTTCGTGTGCAAGATCGCCCCGGGTACCTACTACGCGGCGAAGATGCGCCCGCCCAGTGCCCGCCAACTGCGGGATGAGAAGATCAAGGAGGTGTTGCTGTCGATCTGGCACGACCCTGACCGGGGCCGGGAACTGCTGGGCGCCCGCAAGATGTGGCAGCTGATGCACAAGCTGCACATCACGGTGGACGGGCGGGCGGTCGCGCGGTGCACGATCGAGCGGCTGATGCGCGAGCTGGGCCTGATCGGCGCCCGCCGCGGGGACTGCTTTTACCGCACCACCGTTACCGATCCGGGCGCCGAGCGCGCCCCGGACCGGGTCGGGCGCGACTTCACCGCGACCGCGCCGAACCAGCTGTGGGTGGTCGATTTCACCTACCTGCAGACCGAGGCGGGCAAGGCGTTCGCCGCGTTCGTGCAGGACGTGTTCTCCCGCCGGATCGTCGGCTGGGCCGTGGCCGATCACCACCTGACCGAGCTGCCGCTGGCGGCGCTGGAGATGGCGCTGTACGCCCGTGCCCGCGCCGGCCACGACGCCGCCGGCGTCGTGCACCACTCCGACGCCGGCGCGGAGTACACCGCGATCCGCTACCGCAACGTGCTGGCCGACTTCGGGGCGCTGGCCTCGATCGGCACCGTCGGAGATTCGTACGACAATGCCATGGCAGAATCCCTGAACGGCGTCTACAAGACGGAATGCTATAACCGGAAAGAATCGTGGGAGGATGCGCCGGAGATCGAACTCGACACAAGTTCCTGGGTGGCCTGGTATAACACGGCGAGACCACACTCAAGCCTGGCCGGCCGCACGCCGATAGAATATGAGAACGCCTACTACAACGGCGAACTCCCCGGGCCCGGGGACACCCCCGAAGACCAGGCGCTCCGCGGACCCGACGGACGCTACCTCCCCCGGGACAACGACCGCGACATCAACCCCCGCACGTACGAACCTGCGGGATAAACCAGCCTCAACCAAAGCCGGGCTCACTCAGTCCGCGTAGCCGGTGCACTCGATGGA
>SCTE01000105.1 GCA_004298915.1 Chloroflexota bacterium
GCGCCCCCGCCTGTAAGAGCGGGGGCGCTCACCGCGCGCGGCGAGCTGCTGCTCGGCGAGCAGCGAGCCGCCGAGGCATCCCCGGTGCTGAGCGAATCCTGGCGTCTCTGGCAGACCTCGGACATCCCGTACGAGAGCGCCCAGGCGCGGCTCCACTACGCCGAGGCACTGGCCGCGGAGGGCGACGAGGCCATGGCCCGCCGCGACCTCCTGGGCGCCCGGGCGGTCTTCGAACGGCTCGGCGCCACCCGGGACCTGGAACGGGTGAATGCGCTCCTCGGCGAGGGTGGCGCGGGGACGGCCTCCGCGGACCGCGCGGCGGATCGCGTGACCCGGACGTTCATGTTCACCGACATCGTCACGTCCACCGACCTCGTGAGCCTCATCGGCGACGAGGCCTGGAACGAGCTCCTCCGTTGGCATGACCGCGAGCTTCGCGCTGCCCTCGCGCGGCACGCCGGCGAGGAGGTCACTCATACCGGCGACGGGTTCTTCGCGGCCTTCGAACGGGCGGGCGATGGCATCGAGTGCGCCGTCGACATCCAGCGCCGGCTTGCCCGCCACCGACGCGAGCACGGCTTCGCGCCGTGGGTGCGGATCGGGCTCCACACCGCGGAGGCGACGCGGACCGGGCGGAACTTCAGCGGTCGGGGCGTCCATGTGGCGGCCCGGGTCGGCGCGGCCGCCGATCGCGAGGAGATCCTCCTGACGAACGCCGCGCTCGAGGCTGCGGGCGGCCCGCGCTTCCCGCTCGGCCCGTCGAGGAGCCTCAAGCTGAAGGGTGTCGCCGAGCCCGTGGAGGTCGTGGCGGTGAACTGGCGCTAGGCGACGCGGCGCGCCATGTCGTCCGACTGGACCGATCGGGCAGCTCGCGCCGGCCGCCAACCCGCGGGTGAGCGCCCGGCCGTACCCTTGCATCGATGCCCCGCCTGGATCCCACCATCCTCCTCGCCGATCTGGACCCGGAGCAACTCGATGCGGTCAGGGCGACGAGTGGGCCCGTGGTCATCCACGCCGGTGCGGGGAGCGGCAAGACCCGAGTCATCAGCCGGCGCACGGCGTACGCGATCGCGACCGAGGTCGTGCCCGCCGACCAGGTCCTCGTGGTCACGTTCACGGACAAGGCCGCCACGGAGATGGTCGCGCGGCTGCGGAGCCTCGGGCTGCCGGGGGTCACGGCGCGCACCTTCCACGCCCACGCGCTGAGCCAGCTCCGGCACTTCTGGCCGGCCGGCCACGACGGGGCACCGCTGCCCGACCTCCTCGATTCGAAGTTGCCGATCATCAGCCGGCTCGCGCGTCAGCTGCCCGGTCACTACCGGTTCACGCCGTCCAAGGACCTGGCCGACGAGATCGAATGGGCGAAGGCCCGCCGGATCGCGCCCGCCGCCTACGAGCGCGAGGCGCTCGCTGCCCACCGAGAGCCGCCGATCCCGGCCGACCTGTTCGTCAGGATCTTCATCGACTACGAGCGCGCCAAGGCACGGGCCAATCGGATCGATTTCGACGATCTGTTGGTCGAGACGGTCATGCTCCTCGAGACAAACGCCGACGCCGCTGCGACCGTCCGCGCCCGCAAGTCATGGTTCAGCGTTGACGAGTACCAGGACACGAACCCGCTCCAGCAGCGCCTGCTCGAGCTGTGGCTCGGCGATCGAGACGACCTGTGCGTGGTCGGCGACGAGGACCAGACGATCTACACGTTCACCGGCGCGACTTCCGACTACCTGACGGCGTTCACCGCGCGTCACCCGGGGGCCCGTGAGGTGACGCTGTCCCGGAATTACCGTTCCTCGCCCGAGATCCTGGCGCTGGCCAATCGACTGCTCGCGTCCGAGGGACGTCGCAAGCAGCTGGTCGCCACGATGCCGGCCGGGCAGGCGCCCTCGATCCGGCGATACGCGGACGGCGAGGCCGAGCTTGCCGCGATCGTCGCCTCCATTCGCGGGCTGATCGGCGACAGCGGGGGGGCCGGTGCCATCCGGACCGGGATGACCCAGCCGGCCGAGATCGCGATCCTCGTCCGGATCAATGCCCAGATCCCGCCCATCGAAGCCGCCCTGACCAAGGCCCGCATCCCGTTCCGCGTGCGGGGCCAGCGGTTCTTCGAACGCCAGGAGGTTCGCGACGCGCTGCGGATCCTGAAGAAACTCCCGGAAACGGCAACCGGGCCGCTGCTCGCGCACCTCGTCGAGGAGCGGCTGATCACCGAGATGGGCTATCTCGAAGGCGATGACAGCGGCGGTCCCGCCGCCCGCGAACGGACGGCGTCGCTGGCGCTGGTCATCGAGCTGGCCCAGGCCGCCGTGACGGTCGATCCGACGATCGAGCCTGCGGGACTGCTCGCCGACTTCGCGGCGAGAGCTGCGGCCGAGGCCGAGGGATCGGCGGACGGCGTGAATCTGCTGACGTACCACCGCGCCAAGGGTCTCGAGTGGGATGCCGTGTTCCTTCCGCAGCTCGAGGAGGGGACCCTGCCGATCCGGCAGGCCAATACCGAGCACGAGATCGCCGAAGAGCGCCGGTTGCTGTACGTGGGACTCACTCGCGCCCGCCGGCACCTCGAGCTGTCCTGGGCGGACAAGCGCGATGCGCGCCGCCGACCGAGCCGGTTCCTCGCCGCGCTCGAGGGTCGGGCGAGCGTGCCCGGGCGCGTGACGGTCCTCCCGGGTGCGCCGATGAACGCCGGTTCAGTCCGTCGAGCGCGCGACGAGGACAGCCCGCTCATGAACGCGCTTGTCGAGTGGCGGCTGACCAGCGCTCGCTCGGATGGCGTGCCGGCCTACGTGATCGCGCCGGATTCGCTGCTGATCGAGATCGCCGCCCAGCGGCCGACGACGATCCCGGCGCTCCGCCGGATGAAGGGCATGGGCCCCTCGCGCCTCGCCCGCTACGGCGCCGAGATCATCGAGATCACCACCACCGTGCGCTGAACCGCCCGCGACCGGCGGGGGAGGATCACGCTGCCGGACCAGACCGAGCGCCGGATACGACGAAGCCCCGGCCGTTGGACCGGGGCTTCGCGTTGGGCGTCGGAGTTGCGGCTAGTGGCTCACTGGAAGAAAGTCGCCACCCAGTCGAGGTCGTCGGACTGATCCACGCGGTACCCGCCGCTCCAGCCCGCGCACTGCGAGTTGTAGACGAACGAGTTGACCGCCGCGATCACATTCGTGCTCCCGATGAAGTTGGGGCCACCCGAGTCGCCGAAGCACGTACCACCGGCCGCCGCGTTGTCGGACAACTGGATGAAGATGTCACCGGTGAACGGGGTGTTGATCTGGTGGAGCCACGGATTCGCAACCTTGCGGACACGGGCCGCCTGATCCTTCCAGGCCGCCGGGTCCGGGAACGCGAGCTGGAGCCCGTAGCCCACCGCCGTGAACGTCGTGCTGCGGCCGGTGTGCAGGGCGTCGAGCTGATGGAGGCTCGGCATGGCCCCGTAGGTCGCCATCGGCATCGAGGAATCCAGGGTCACGACGCCGAGATCGTGCTGCCAGAAGGCCGCCGGATTCCAGCCCGGATGCTGATGGGGATCGCCGCCGACATCACCCGTGCACGGGTAGCCGGTGATCCCTGCGCAGCGGTTCGCGCCGGCTGCCGGGTAGCCCGCGCCGAGCGGCTCCGGGCCAGCCGAAAACCAGATCTCGATATGGGCGGCAGGGGTGTCCACGCAGTGGCCGGCGGTCAGGAAGACCCGGTCCGACAGCAGGGTGCCGGTGCAGCGCCAGAGCGGATTGCCGTCAGCTGCGAGGGCGACCATCAGGCCGACGTACGGATGATCGTTGCCATCATTCGATCCATATCGAATGGCGGCGGCCGGGACGACGGTCGATGCCGTCAGTGCAAGGACGGCGAGCATCGCCACGGCGATGGCGCGGATGCGTCGAACTCTCATGATCGATCTGCTCCTCCACGGGAATGGTACGGGGCCCGGATCGACGGGCCGCCACGTCGCGCGCGTCTCGGGTCGAGTCCCCAATCTAGCAGCCGCACATCTCCGGCTGGTGGCCGCGGGAACGGATTCGACCCAACTGCGGTGACCGGACGCACCGGTAGATGTGCTGCGAACCGAGTCCCGGAGCCTCGCTCTCGACGTCACTGACATCGTATGCTCAGGCCCCGGCATCGGTCGCACCACGCTTCAGTTGAGAGACGCAGCCCTTGATCTGCTCGAACTGCGCCACCGAGAACCGCCCCGACGCGAAGTTCTGCATGGAATGCGGAACGCCGCTGGCCGCCGGCTGCCCGACGTGCGGAACGGTCAATCCGCCCGGGGCCAAGTTCTGCAGCGAGTGCGCCACGCGGCTCGATGGCGGGCGGACTGCCGTGGCGTCGGGGGCGTCCCCCGGGGCGGTCCCCCGCGCCGGCGATGGCCGGACCGATCCGGCGACGGCCGAGCGACGCCTGGTCTCGGTGCTGTTCGCGGACCTCGTCGGGTTCACGCCGTTCGCCGAGGAGAAGGATGCCGAGGACGTCCGCGAGGTCCTGACCCGCTATTTCGACATCGCGCGCGATGTCATCGGTCGCTACGGCGGGACCGTCGAGAAGTTCATCGGCGATGCGGTCATGGCGGTCTGGGGCGCGCCGATCGCGCGCGAGGACGACGCCGAGCGAGCGGTGCGGGCCGCGCTCGAGCTCGTTGACGCCGTGCGCGTGCTCGGGCCCGGGATCCAGGCGCGAGCCGGCGTGCTCACCGGCGAGGCCGCGGTGACCCTTGGGGCGACGAACCAGGGCATGGTCGCCGGCGACATGGTCAATACCGCGGCGCGGCTCCAGGCAGCCGCGGCGCCGGGCATGGTCCTCGTCGGCGAGGCGACCCAGCGCGCGGCGGGGGGCGTGGCGTTCGAACCGGCCGGCGACCAGGTGCTCAAGGGCAAGGCGGCACCTGTTCCGGCCTGGCGCGCGGTGCGGGTCGTCGGCGAGCGCGGCGGCCGCGGCCGGAGCGAGGCCCTCGAGGCACAGTTCGTCGGCCGCGACGAGGAACTCCGGCAGATCAAGGACCACTTCCACGCCACGGCTCGTGAGGGTCGCGCGCGCCTGGTGAGCGTTGTCGGGCCCGGTGGCATCGGCAAGACCCGCCTGTCGTGGGAGCTGGAGAAGTACATCGACGGGCTGATGGTGACCGTCTGGTGGCACGCGGGCCGCAGCCCGGCGTACGGCCAGGGGATCACGTTCTGGGCTCTCGGCGAGATGGTCCGCGGTCGGGCGCGGCTGGTCGAAACCGATGATGAAGCCACCACCCGCGAGCGAATTGGCGCAACGGTCCGTGAGCATGTCACGGACCCGACCGAGGCCGACTGGATCGAATCGGCGCTGCTCGCGCTGCTCGGCTTCGAATCAGGGATCCCGCCGGCTCAGCTGTTCGCCGCATGGCGAACGTTCTTCGAGCGCCTCGCGGCGAGTTCGCCGGTCGTGATGGTGTTCGAGGACCTGCATCACGCCGACAATGGCCTGCTCGATTTCATCGATCACCTCATGGAATGGAGTCGCGGCGTTCCCCTCACCGTCATCACGCTCGCCCGTCCCGAGCTGCTCGACAAGCGGCCCGACTGGGGCGCCGGCAAGCGCTCCTTCACGTCGATCTATCTCGAGCCGCTTCCGCCCGAGGAGATGGAACGACTGCTGTCGGGGCTCGTGCCCGGGCTGCCGCGGAAGGCGATCGATGCGATCGTCGGCCGGGCGGACGGCATCCCGCTGTACGCCGTCGAGACGGTCCGGATGCTCCTCGCGCAGGAGCGCCTGGTGCTCGTGGATGGGCAGTACGTGCCGGTCGGAGACCTCGATGACGTCGCGGTCCCGGAGACGCTGACCGCCCTCATCGCCGCGCGACTCGACGGGCTGGGCCCCGAGGATCGGGCGATCGTCGAGGACGCGGCGGTCCTCGGCCAGAGCTTCACGATCGCGGGGCTCGGCGCCGTGTCGGGGATCGCGGCGGACGAACTCGAGCGCCGCCTCGCCGGGCTCGTCCGGCGCGAGCTCCTGGTCCATGACCTGGATCCCCGGTCACCCGAACGCGGGCAGTACGCGTTCGTCCAGGCGCTCATTCGGGAGGTCGCCTACAACACGCTCGCGAAGAAGGACCGGAAGGTCCGGCATCTGGCGGCGGCGCGATTCTTCGAAAGCCTCGGATCGGATGAGCTGGCCGGCGGGCTGGCCGGCCACTACCTCGCCGCCCAACGCCTCGCCGCGGACGAGGATGAGGCCACCGCGCTTGCGGCCCAGGCCCGCCTCGCGCTCCGTGGCGCCGCGGATCGTGCAGCCGCCCTTGGCTCGCACGACCAGGCGGTCATGTTCCTCGAGCAGGCCCTCGAAGTGACCACCGACCCCGCCGAGCGGGCGGACCTGCACGAACGAGCGCTCCATTCCGCGTCGCAGGGGATCGAGCCCGAGGTCGTCCTCCGCCATGCCGAGGGTGCCCTGCGGGAACGCCGGAGCGTTGGTGATCGCGAGGCCATCGCCCGGGCCGCGGCCGCGCACGCGACGGTCCTGTTCGCGTTCTACGGCGACCCGGAGCGGGCGAGGGCGCTGCTCGACGAGGCGTGGGCGGAACTCTCGGACCTCGAGGGGACACCCGGCGGCGTGGCCCTGATGGTTGCGATGGTCCGGGCACGGCGCGCCCAGAACGACGAGGCGGCTGCGCTGGAATGGCTCGAGCGCTATCTCCCGATCTCGGAGCGGCTCGGCGTGCTCGAGCCGACGGCTCGCGGGATCATGGGCCGTGGCGTCGTCCTCCTGAACCTCGGTCGTCCCCGCGAAGGACTGGTCCTCCTCCGAGGCGCCCACGCCTTCGCCTTGGCCAACGATCTCCACGACGTCGAATTCAACGCCCGCGTCCTCATGACGTTCTACGAGCAGTGGGGCGAGCCGGTTCGAGGCCTGGAACTCGGTCGCGAGGGGTTCGAGATCGGGACCCGCCGCAGTTCACGGGTCTACGGCTTCGGGATGGTCGGCAACAGCGTGATCTGTGCGCTTCGGGTCGGCGAGTGGGACTGGGCGGCCGACCTGCTCGATGAATGGCTGTCCATCGAGGCGACGGCCGCTGGATGGGCCGAGCTCTTCGTCGATCGCGCGATCCTGCGCGCCCTGCGTGGAGAGGATCCGGCATCGGACATCGAGGAGGCGGCCCGGCTGCGGGCCACGATCACCGACCCGCAGTTCGAGTCGTACGACCTCTTCGCGCGTGCCTGGGCGGCGCTCGCCGCGGGCGATCTCGCGGCGGCCCGCACGCATGCGGCGCGGGCGTCGGAGATCACCGACTACTTCCAGCCGCTCGCCATGCCCCTCGAGGTCCGAGCGACGACGTGGTCCGGGGACCTCGAGGCCGCGGAACTGGTCGTCGCGCGGTTCGAGGCAGGCGGGTTCTGGGGCCCGGCCCTGCAGGTGGATCGGCTTGCCGCGCGGGCCGGCCTCGCCGCGCTCCGGGGCAACGGACCCGAGGCGCTCGCCGGGTTCCGCGAGGCGGTCAGGGCCTATCGGGGCCTGGGCCTGGCCTTCGATGAGGCGGCGGCCGCGGTGGACATGGCGACCCTGCTCGGCGCGCCCGAGCGCGAGGCCCCCGATGTCGTCGCGGCGATCAATGGCGCGCGGGAAACGCTGACCCGCCTGGGCGCACGGCCGTTCCTCGCCCAGCTCGACAGGGTTGCGGCCGCGACCGGAAACCGCGCGGTTCCCGGCCCACGGCGCGCGGCGACGGTCAGGGAATCGGTATCACCTGGGCCGCGCCCGGAATGAGGGCACCAACGGCGGCGTAGAGCCTGCCGTCGCCGCCGACCGTGGTCGCGATCGGCATGAGCAGTCCCGTGGCCACCTCGTGGCAGGACAGCGGGAACGAACCCCACGGGCAGGCATTGACCGTCCCGCCGGATCCCGTGCCGCCGATTTCGATGGCGGCGAAACTCGATTCGTCGATCTCGGTGACGTACAGCGTCCCGTCCGGCCCGAAGTTGATGTCCACGATCGAGGTGAACCCGTCGGCCACGACCTGGCAGCCCGGGTCGGTGCCGCAGCGGGCATGGATCGTGCCGGGCTGGATCCGCCACACGCGGGACACGCCGAGCGGCCCGGGGAAGCCCTTGAGCTCGCTGACGTAGGCCGCGCCGTCCGGCCCGATCGCCACGGAGGTTGCGACGGCCTGGGTCGGGATCATCGGCGGGAGATCGCAGACGAACGCGAACTCCGCGGGCGCGTCCGGGCAGCCCAGGATGACCTTGATGTTCGCGGTCGACTCCAGCTCGTCCGGCAGTGTGGCCACCCAGTCGACGAACCCGCGCGGGCCCGTGACGAGGACCGCGTTGGCGCCGGCATCGGCCACCAGGACCCCGCCACCATTGAGGACCGCGAGGTCGAACGGGTTGGAATCGATCTCGCCGCCGTCGGGATTGACCCGGGCCTCGAACGCCCCGAGGTCGGCGGACAGCGCGACACGGCCGTCCGATGCGCGCCAGAGCTTGGCGCTGGTGGAATCACCGCCGCCACCGGTCAGCGCGAAGAAACTGCCGTTGCCGATCGCACCAACATCGTCGACACCCGGCAGGGGGACCGTCAGCGTCATCTGGCCCTTCCGGATGGCCACGATTCCCTGGCCGGCGTCGGCCACGAGCAGACTGCCGTCTGGGGCGGTCGCGAGCCCGAAGATCGGCGAGGCGAGCTCCACGTGGGCTTTCGCGGCACCGACGCTTCCGGGTCCGGCCATCAGCGCGGCCGCGGTGACGAGCACTGCGAGCGCCGCACGGCGTGATCGATTGGCGTGGCGGATCATCTGATGTTCCTCCCGTTGACGCGCGTCCGAGGGGTCGATTCCACTCTACGCGGATGCGTGGCCGAAGGGTTGCCGGCGCCCGGGTCGGATCGCTCGCGGAGCGTCACGACCGGTGCGTCCGCGCACGAAAAGTGGTGCGACCGCGCACCGCGATCTCGGTGTCAGCGGTCAGCAGGGCGCGGCATCGCCGGGCACCGGCGGCTGTCCGGACAGCATCACGAGCGCGATGAGGACGGCCACGTCGTCCCGGTACAGGACGCTCCAACCGTGCGCCTGGAGCACGTCGACCAGGCCACTCGAGCTGCGCACCAGGGCGGCGTTGGCACCGGTTGCGCTGAGGGTTGAAAACGCGCCCGGACCTGCCGCGTTGATCAGCGCGTACCGCTCGACCTGCGCATCGCCGTAGACCTCGGAGCGACCGTCGATGAAGACCGGGATCCCCGGGCGGACCATCTCGAGCCAGCCACCCCAGCTGTAGTCGTTGAACAGGCAGAGGCCGTCGGCCCATCCGGCGGCCAGGGAATCGAGGGCGGGCAGCGCGGCGACCGGATATTCCGCTCGCATCGCCGCGTCCGTGTTGGCCGGCCCGACCCGCGCCGAGACCAGCGCGCCGGTCACGACCGTGATGAGGGCCAGCAACGCCACGTTGGCGTGGCGCCGCGTCGCGGGCGCGAGCTGTCGGGCCGCCTCGGGGCGGATTGCCCGGCCGCCGAGCCCCGGACGCCGCCCGAGGAGGGCAGCGATGCCGGTCGCCACGACCGGCGCGGCAACGATCCCGAACAGCCCGGCGTGATAGCCATGCTGGAGACCGGCGACGGCCATGGCACCTGCGATGAGCAGGTCATCGAGGCGAACGGCGGCCACGATCGGTGGAGCGCCCCCGTCGGCACGACGTGATCGCCCGGCCAGGACGAATCGAACGGCGGCCGCCGCGCCCAGACCGGCGAGCCCGATGGCGATGACGAACGCCCACCACATCGATGAGGCGAGGTCTGGCGGCGCCCACTCGGCGATGAGGCCGAGCCGAGACCCGGTAACGGCACTGGCAACGTAGCCGTAGAGCCGCAGCCCGAACGGGTTGGCGAGGGTCACGAGCGCCGCACCGATTCCGATCACCGCGAATGAGCGAGCCCGCGGGTCGCGCTCCGCAACCAGGCTGATCCACGCGGCGCCGATGATTCCCAGCCCCAGGACGAAGGACCCGTGGGCGTTGACCCAGATCAGGAACTCCAGGAGCAGCACGCCGGTGAACGTCCGGGTGCCGATCCTGCCGGACCGCCAGCCATCGATGAACCAGAGGAGGAACGCGACCGCGAAGACCTCGACGACGATCGGCCGGACTGACACGATCGTGCCCGCGTCCAGCAGCGCCAGGACGCCCGCGCCGAGCGCGACGACGAGCCCGAATCCGCGGCCCCGCAGCCGCGCAACGGTCAGCAGGACCGCGCCCGCCCCCAGCGCACCGGCCAGGATGCTGTTCGCCGTCGGCCCGAGGCCGTCGTGGAGGAAGGCCATGAGGCCCTCGGCCAGCCACTCGTGGGCGATCCAGGTCGCGCCGCGGGCCGTCCACGAATACGTGTCGATGCCGGCGAACAGCTGCCCGTCGAGGAGGTGGCGACCGTTGGCAACGTGCCAGCCGTAGTCCGAATCGACCGACGGGACCGTGAGGTAGGCGAAGGCGATGAGCCCGAAGACCGCGACGAGGAGCCCGCCGACGTCCGAGAAGCGCGCGGGCCGCGCCGTCATCGGGGAGCCCGGCGCCCGGTCATCGCGATCGGCCGCCGCCGCCCTACCGCGCCGCGACCTGGATCCAGATCGTCTTGGTCTCGGTGTACTGCTCGTGGGCGTGGAGCGACTTGTCGTGGCCGCCGAAGCCCGACATCTTGTAGCCGCCGAACGGCGTCGTCATGTCGCCCTCCGAGTAGGCATTGACCCCGACCACGCCGGCCCGCAGGTCGCGGGCCACGCGATGGGCGACATCGAGCTCCCGGGTGTAGAGCGAGGCCGCCAGGCCGTAGGGCGTGTCATTGGCGATTGCGACGGCCTCGGCCTCGGTCTCGAACTCGATCACGGACAGGACCGGACCGAAGATCTCCTCCTGCGCGATCCGCATGTCGTTACGGACCGAATCGAGGATCGTCGGTGGCACGAACCAGCCGCCGGTCTCCTCGAGAATGCGCGACCCGCCGGTCACGACCCGGGCGCCCTCGCGCCTGCCGATGTCGATG
>SCTE01000106.1 GCA_004298915.1 Chloroflexota bacterium
CGTCCAGCAGATCCAGCAGCTCGTGCTGCTGGATCTGCTGGACGTCGTTCGTGTTGCGGGTGATGAGGCTGGCGGGACCGAACCGGTTGACCTCGACCTGGCTGAACGACTCGACCGACCGGAAGATCGCCGCGCGCAGGTCGCGCCCGAAGCCCATGGCGATGCGGGCACTGAAATAGACGCCGATGATCGAGGTGATCCCGAGGATCCCGGTCACGGCGAGCATGAGCGCGCCGATCCGGATGATGTAGTCGGGGTCGCCCTTCGTGACTCCGTTGTTGATGATGTCCGCGAACAACTCGGGCAGGTACAGGTTGGTCAGGGCCTGCGCGAGGAGCAGGACGAGGACGAGCGCGATCGGTCGTCGATAGGGCGCGAGGTAGGTCCGCAGGAGCGAGATCATCGGCCGGCCACCGAAGGCGCACCATGGTCCCCGACGGCCTGGAAGTGCGCCTCGCGAGCCCGGCGCAGGGCACGCGCGCCGAGCAGGAAGCCCTCGAGTTCGTCGTCCGTCAGGTCCCCGAGGAGCATCTCGAGACGACCGCGACGCTCTGCGGCCACGCCGTCGATCAGTCGGCGGCCCGTCTCGGTGAGGACGACGCGGACGACCCGCCGGTCATCGGGATCGCTCTCGCGTTCCACGAGGCCGCGCTGTCGCATGCGGTCGACGATCCCGGTCGCGCTGGCCTGCGACACGTCGAGGGCCTCGGCCAGCCCGCGCATGGTCGTTGGGCCGTCGCCCTCGAGGACGGTCAGCACGTTCAGGTGGATGAGGCTGAGCGGGCCCGATGCCCACTGCCGCATGTAGCGCATCACGCCGGCGGGCGTGTGCGAGGTCAGCTCCTGGAGGAGTTCGGCGAGGGTGGCGGCACGGTCCACGGCGATGGTTGTCCTTTACGTCGCATTGATACTAAATGCGACATGAAGCATATCGACTCGGCGCTGGCGTGTCCAGCGTTGGTCAGGACATGCCGGTTGACGCCTGCCCCGGGCGATCGAACGCGATCCCGCGGTCGCGCATCGAGACCCACGCGTCATGGCCGATGACCAGGTGGTCCAGGACGCTGATATCCAGGAGCCTGCCCCCTGCCAGGGCCTCGGCGGTCAGGTGGAGATCGTCCGGGGAGGGCGTCGGGTCGCCGGACGGGTGGTTGTGGACGAGGATGATGCCCGCCGCCGTGAGGCGCACCGCGTCACGGAACAGCTCACCGACACGGACCACGGAGGCACTGAGGTTGCCCTGGTAGGCGGTGACCACGCGCTGCACGACATTCTTGGTGTTGAGGATCACCACCCGGAGCTCCTCCCGTTCGAGGCGCCCCATCTGGAGGACGAGTCGATCCGCGACGTCGGCTGGGGAACGGACGGCCCATCGCGCCGTCGGCCAGTCGGCCAGCAGGCGCCGCCCCAGCTCGAACGCGGCCTGGAGCTGGGCGGCCTTCGCCGCTCCGACGCCCGCGATCGCTTCCAGCTCGAGGCCGGACGCCCGGGCGATGCCGGTCAGTCCGTCGAACCGGGCGATCGCGTCCGCGGCCAGGTCGACCGCCGAGCGCCCGCGGGATCCGCTCCCCCACAGGAGCGCGATCAACTCGGCCGACGTGAGACCGGCCGCGCCACGAAGCTCGAGGCGTTCCCGGGGCCGCTCAGCCGCGGGCAGCTCGCGGATGGCTCGTCCGGACACCGGCCCGTGGCGCGCGACCGCGGCGGGTCCCATGGAGTCCGTGGTCTCGGTGGCGAATCCCTGCTGCATCGTCTCTCCCAAGCGTCGATCCACGGCGAGCAGGGCGTCCCCGAGCCCGAACGACGGAAGCCCGCCGATTCCCCCCGCCATCCGGACCCGAGGACAGTGCGGAGCCTATCGGGGGACGCTCATCGGCCGGTCACCGGACCGTGCATCCGGGCTCTTTCGTCGACTGGGACATCGGCGATCGCCGGCGATCAGGCGGTGAGGGCTCGCTCGGCGACGATCAGCAGGATCGCGTTGAACGTCGCGTGCAGGCCGATCGATGCCCACAGCGAGCCCCGCCGCTCGAAGACGTAGCCGAGCGCGAGCGCGACCGGGATCCGGGCCCCGGCAGCCACGATGGCCACGCCCAGCGCCGCTCCAAACGTCTCACCGCTCTGGTCGACGACGTGGATGAACGCGAAGAGCAGCGCCGCGCGGAGGATCGCGGTCCGCGCGTTGGTCATCCGCCGCCAGGCGGTCTGCGTGAATCCCCTGAAGAAGAGCTCCTCGTAGGCCGGCGCGATGAGGGCGCCGGCGACCAGGTTCATGGCCAGGCCCGTCGGGGTGCCGGTGGGTGGGAGCGGCGAGGCCGGCTCCTGGTTCACGATCGAGATCAGGACCGCGACGGCGATCGCCGTCAGCAGGACGACGGGGCCGGCAACCAGGGCGCCGGAGGCGAAATCGCGAAGTGCCTGCCGATCCGGGCGCCGGACGCCCATCTCGGCCCAGGTCAGCGCATCCGAGCCGACGACCATGATCCGCAGGATCAGGACGACGACGACAGCCTGCAGGCCGATGCCGACCAGCGTCAGGGGCGGGCCCGAGACATCGACCTTGAGGAGCTGGAGGGGCGTCAGGACGACGACCGCACCGAGGTACCAGCCCACCACGACCGCGAGGAAGGTGAGGATCGGCGCCGGACCGGCGTAGGCAAGCCGCGCCGCGCGCCGCTCGATCGCCTGGGACCCGCCGAGGAGGATCAGGGCGACGAGCACGACGATCATGCCGAGCCCGAACAGGACGATGCCCGCCAGCGTGCGCCCGGAGAGGAGCCCCACGAAGGCCGCCCCTCCGCCGATCAGTGCCGCGATCCAGCCCCCGACGAACAGCCCCGGGGCCGACCGGTCGGCGATGGTGAAGCGGAACAGGCCCTGCGCGACGGGCGCCGGGCCGGTCCCTGTCGAGCCGTCGGTCGGCGGGTCGCTCACGGGCGGCTCGCCGTCAGCTGGCGGGTCGGTCGCGGGCGGCTCGCCGTCAGCTGGCTCGATCTCGCCTGGCTCGTTGGGTCCGGGCCTGGACCCGGTCAAGATTCTGCGAGCGGATCGGTCGGACGAGATCGTCCCGGCCGCGATGATGCCGTTCGCGCGGAGGCGGTTCGGAGCGCGGCAGGACGACTCGCGGATCGGGCTTCGTCGGCATCATCGCCGGGTTCCAGGGCCTCGCGCACGGGCGCCGAGATGGTGACCTGTCCGGTGACGGCAGCGGGTCGCTCGAAATCCCGGCCACACCAGGCGCACAGCGACCAGTCGAGTCCAACGAGCTTCGAGCAGTTCGGGCAGACCCGGTTGAGTCGCGTCCGGCAGGTTGGACAGATGATCCATTCGTCGTGGACCGTCCGGTCACAGGTCGGGCAATGTCGAACGGCCTCGATCTCCGCCAGCATCGCCTCCTCGGCGAGGTTGCGTTCATAGACCTCGCCGATGCGCTCCTGCGGTCGCACGATCCGGTACGCGAAGACGGCCAGCGGGAAGAGCAATGGCGTGAAGACGATCACGAAGGCGGCCGCAAGGTACGGCGCGATCGGGTTCTCGGATCGGAGCTGCATGTCCCGGAACGCCCAGTAGGCGGCGGCGAGCCACAGGACGACCCAGTAGATCGCGACGATCTGGAAGCCGAACTTGATGACCGGGTTGTCGAAGATGGAGCCGATCGCACTGCCGATGGTTCCGAGGATCTCTTCCATCCGGTGGGCGTAAGCCTCCATGCGTACGGTGCGCCACTGTCGACGCCGTCAGGACCGGGGCAGTGTAGCAGCGTCCCCATGCTCGACCTGATCGTGAAACACGCCAGCCGGCGTGCCTGCCTCGGACGCGGCGCCCTGTCTTGGCGTGACGTCCACGGCCGGCGCGTGGCTGGCACGGCCGGCGCCAGGAGTCCCGCGAGGCGTCAGGCCGGCGGCGCTTTCACCGTCCTCGGGGCCGCTGCCAGGATCCCGCCGATGACGAGGACGAGGGCCGCGGCGATCCCCGCGATGGACCCGAACTCGGCTCCGAAGTCGCCGACGACGTAGGGCCAGAGCAGGCCGATGAAGAGCGACCCTCCGACCATGGGCAGCACGGCCGACCGGATCCAGTGCGGGACCGGACTCGGCAGGATCGCCAGGACAACCGTGACCACGAGGATCGCGAGCACCGGCAGGTTCGCGATGCTCGACAGGCCCCAGCTGCTGGTGTAGTTCACGATGCCCGGTGCCCACGGCAGCAGGAAGCTGATTGCGGCGATCCCACTGCCCAGCGTGACGAGCCACCCGACGAGCGTGCTCGGTGCATCGAATGGCAGATCGGCAAACAGGGAGGCCTGACCGGGCCTGGGCCCGGGCGACGCGGTCCCGGGATCGGGTGCGGCTGCCGCGGTCGGACCCGTGGCAACCGTCGTGCCCGTGGTAACCGTCGTGCCCGTGGCGACGGATGCGGCCGCACCACCGATGAGGGCTGCCGTCGATGACCCTGCGGCTGGGCCGGCCTGCGCGGCGATCCCGGATTCGGGGGTTCCCGCAAGCGGCATGGAGGCTCGGCTGCTGTCCGAAGGATCCGCGCCTCGTGGCGCGATTGGGCTCGACGGGACGGACCCGCCGCGCTCGGCGTCGGTTGACGGATGCACGGCCGAGGGGCTCAGGTACGCGCCCGGCACCTTGTTTGGCGAGACGATGCCCCCCGACCCGAGCCCATCGGCCGCTTCGCGTTCATCGATCGTGGCGGTGGCGTCCGCGGCCGCGCTGGCGTCTCCGGTCGCGGTGGCGGCCGAGTCAACGCTGCCTGGACGGGGCTCGTCGACGAGGACGCCGCAGGAGCGGCAGGTCAGGCTGCCCGGGAGAACGGGTCGCCCGCACGACCAGCAGGGAACCGGGCCTGGTGTCATCAGCATTCCCCCATCGCGCGGTTGCGTCGAGTCCGCGAGCATCAGGTTGCCAGATGCGGGGCCGGCAGGGAAGCCCACCACGCGGATTTCAGCGCGTCTGGCCCGGGGGCTGAAGACGACCGACCTCGAACGTCCATGCCGTCGATCGCCAGGCCGTTGCAATTGCGACGAGCACCCCGGTCGCGGCCCAGCTGAGGGAGAGCAGGCCGATGGACAGGCCGCGTTCGAGGACGGAGCCGCCGTCGAGGAACGCGATCCGAACCTCGCCGAACGCGCTGCCTGCCGCGAGGTCCCCGACGATGACGGCCCCGAGCACGGCGGTACTCGTGATCAGCAGCACGAGCAGCCCAGGGGGCCGCACGAGCCCGGTCACGCCCTGCACGATCGACCGCCGGATCCCCGAGCCCCAGGCAAGTCGCCGGACCGCGATTCCGCCGACCGCCTCCCCGATGAACCACGTGGCGATGATCGCGCCGACATGCACGGGCACCCGGAGGATCACCCGGAGCGCGACGGGTACGGCGGCATCCCCCGGTCGAATCAGTTCGCTGTACGCCGCGTCCACGATCGCGGCCAGGCCCAGGACGACGGCAACCACTGTCGGGAGGTGGGCAAGCCAGCGGACTGCGACCGCCCGCCACGGGCTACC
>SCTE01000002.1 GCA_004298915.1 Chloroflexota bacterium
CGCTGAGTGTCGCTATGACCAACTCGAGGAGACGCCCGCCTTCGAGATCGCCAGGATCTTCGGCGGGTCCTGAGCCCGGGGCGGCGGCTCAGCCCGACCGATTCTTGAGCCTGGGAGCCCGCTCGAGCTGACCGGCTCGATCCGGGAATTCGTACTCGATCCACGGGTCGTAGTCCGGGTCGAGGGCTTCCTGGGGCGGCCGATCCGCCTCCGGGACGTGGGTGAGGTTGACCCGGACCCGATACCAGAGCGATGAACGGCCTCGCATCCCGTCCACGAGGACATCGGCCGCCTCGAGCGCACCGGCTGCCTTGGGCCATCGAGCCTTCCAGCGCTCGAGACCCTCGAGCGCCTCGTCCTTCGACTTCGCCCGGGAAATCTCGATGACCGGGACGGAAGAGCGACGCCGGCCGGTGGGCGTCGGCCGCGTGGCGGTTGCCCGGCCCTCGGCCTTCGCCGCGGCGCGCCGCTCCACCTCCGCAGCGAACCGCTTCTCCATCGCCGCCCGGTTCTTCTCCCGCTCCGCCTCCGCCTCGGGCGTGTCGTAGTCCGCGGTCGCGCGACGCTGACGGGACGGCTGCACGCGCGGCGGCTCGCCCTCCTGTTTCCGATAGTTCGGCGGCCACGGGGCGTCCCCGAGGCCCTCCGCCTCGTCCCGACGTGACAGTTCGAGCAGGGCGTCGAGCGAGCCGACCGCATCATCGATCCCGTCGCCGGGGTCGCCGATCGTTGCGTAACGGGCCGGGACGGTATGAACCGTGAACGCCTCCGCCTCGCAGGTCGTTACCTCCTCCCACGTCAGGGGCGTCGAGACCCGGGCATCGGGCAGGGGTCGGACGGAATAGGCCGATGCCACGGTCCGGTCCTTGGCGTTCTGGTTGTAGTCGAGGAAGACGCCGTGGCGCTCCTCCTTCCACCACTTCGAGGTGGCGATCGAGGGCGCCCGGCGCTCCACATCCCTCGCCAGGGCCAGCGCCGCGCGCCGGACTTCCGGATACCCCCACCGACGTTCGATGCGGACGTTGATGTGGATCCCCCGGGAGCCCGATGTCTTGGGCCAGCCGACGAGTCCAACAGCCTCCAGCGATTCCTTCGCGACCATGGCGACGTCCCGGATCTGGGCCCACTCGACGCCCGGCACGGGGTCGAGATCGACGCGCAGCTCGTCGGGATGGTCGAGGTCGTCAGCGCGCACGGGATGCGGATTCAGGTCGAGGCAGCCGAGGTTCACGATCCACGCGAGCCCGGCGGCATCGTCGAGGACGATCTCGTCGGCAGTTCGACCCGACGGGAAGGACAGGGTGGCGATGCGGAGCCATTCCGGTCGGTTATCAGGGGCACGCTTCTGGAAGAACGCCTCGGCCGCCGCCCCGTTCACGAACCGTTTGAGCGCCATCGGGCGATTGCGGACGCCACGCAGTGCTCCCTCGGCCACGGCGAGGTAGTACTGGACAAGGTCCAGTTTCGTGACGCAAGCCTCGGCAAAGAAGACCTTGCCCGGGTTCGTGATCGTGACCTCGCGATCATTGATCCGAAGCACTTCCGGCTGCGCTTTCATGCGCGCAAGATACCCTCTCGGGGATGGGTCCCCGCCCCGGGAAGGCGAGTGTCGATTGCGGCGTCCCGGATTCGTCGTTGACATGACGGCGGCTCAGCCTGACCGCGAACGGAGATGACGCATGCAATACCTGCTCCTGATCTATCTCGCCGAACAGGGCGCCGAGACCGCCACCGATGACGAGGCCATGGCCAGCGAGTTGGCGGCTTATGGCGCGTTCACCGCCGAGACGCGGCTGCGCAACCAGTTCATCGCCGGTGAAGCGCTCGAACCCACGACGACCGCGACATCGGTCCGCGTCCGGGATGGCAACGTCGCGGTGACCGATGGGCCGTTCGCCGAGACGAAGGAAGCGCTCGGCGGGTTCTATCTCCTCGAATGCGCCGACCTCGACGAGGCGATCGAGATGGCGGCCAAAATCCCCGCCGCGAAGCGCGGAACCATCGAGGTGCGGCC
>SCTE01000587.1 GCA_004298915.1 Chloroflexota bacterium
CGTGAAGCTCGAGGGCGACGCCGTCTTCGCCGCCGCGCCGGCCTCGATCGATGGCCAGGGTGACCGGATCTTGGACCAGATCGCGACGACGTACCGGGCGTTCGTGGATGCGCGAACCCGCGCGATTCCGGCGAGCGACCACCTGTGCACGGCCTGCCCCGCCGTGGCGCACCTGGACCTGAAGGTGGTCCTCCACCGAGGACACGTCGTGCGCCAGGCATTTGGCTCGGGGAGCGACCTGCTGGGGCCCGCCGTGACGATCGCGCACCGACTCCTCAAGAACACGATCCGCGACCGGATCGGCTTCCGACCCTACCTCTTCCTGAGCGACGCGGCGGCGACCGGGCTGGGCGTGCCGGACGTCGGCCTGGCGCACGCCGAGGCGTACGCCGACGCCGGGCGGATCGGCGGCCGGATCGTGGAGCTGGGCCAACCGGTTTCATAGGCTCTGCGCCGCGGCCGTCGCGGCGCGGCGGCCGTCTTCACGGCTCGATCACGATCGAGTCGACGATCGCCTGGAGCTCGGTCTTCTGCGACCCGGAGGCCGTCAGCGGCAGGGCGGCGTCGATCACGATCGGGCCGCGCTCCGTGCCGACGACCCAGATCCGGTTCACCTCGCTCGGTCCGAGGGCGTACCGGACGTCGGTGTCCGACGCGTCCCACAGCACCAGCTGACCGCCGTCGCATTGGCTGAGGTCGAGGCCGGTCGGGATCAGGACGTCCACGTACCAGGCCGGATAGCCGCCGAGGGCTGTCTGGACCGGCTTGCTCGCGAGCGGCGCGATCCCCACATTCGACGACGGCGGTTCGCCCGGATCCTGGCCCCACCAAGAGGACAACGCCGTCGCCTCCGCTTCCGCCGAATTCGAGGCCGAGACGTCCGCATAGACCCCGGCCGACCATCGACACGGAAACGTGTTGACGTGTCGAAGTCGCCATGCGCCGATCGACAGCGGCACCGGGGACACGTCCGGCCGCAGGTCCATCGCGTTGCCTGCCGTCTGCCAGCCGGTTGGC
>SCTE01000577.1 GCA_004298915.1 Chloroflexota bacterium
TCCATGATCTCCTCCCACGTCCAGTAGCGTCCGTCGCTCAGCACGTATTCGTAGACAACACCGACTCCGGTGTCCGTCATCGCCCTCTTGTGCGCCCGGTGCTCCAGCCAGCGCGTGTGATTCCAATGGCTGTGCGCGGACGCAGCCGTCACGAGCGCAAGCAAGAGGACCGCGCGCCACATGAGGGCGCGAACTGGAGGATTCCCCGTGGACACTGCAACGTGAACGCGCTACCAAACGGAGGGCAGTCTCAATGCGAGAACGATGGATCAGTCGTCGAGGGGGCGCTACCCCGTCCCCCACGAACGCGCCAACCCTTCCGTGGGTTAACCCACGAACACGCCATGCACACGCTACCCCCTTCACGCGTTCAGCCCACGGACACTCTACCCCACGCCTAGCACGTCGGCGCGTCATTGCGCGTGGCCCCCTAGCATCCCGTGCGGTGTAGGTATCCCGCACGACTCTCAGCAAGAGTAGCTAGAGGTTGCTACCCCAGCAGCAGCGCCAGTCACCGTTCACGCTACCCCAGAGCCAGCTCGTAGCCAGCTATATGCTACCAGGACGGTAGCATCGCGTCGCGGACATCCACATGATGCTACCCTGGAGGTAGCAGACTTGTGGCTGTGTGGGTATGTGGGTTCGAGGTAGCAGCCTGACGGGCGCACGCTACCCCCGAGGCAGCGACCGAGAGCTGAGCTGGTCGAGGTGGCCGATCCCGTCAGCTGGCTGATCTGGCTGATCTGGCTGATCTGGCCGATCTGGCTGATCTGGCTGAGCTGGCTGAGCTGGATGCTACCCCTGGGGTAGCCCCATCCAGTCTAGATGCTAGGGGGGTGTTACGGACTGACATACCTTTGCTGCCCTCTGAGGTAGCGCCGCGCCCCTGGTGCGCTAAAACGCGGTCCTGACCGCCCAAACGCGCGAGTTCCTGACCGACAGCAGCGCGGTTTGGGCGTCTGCCTTCTCCGCTGCTACCCCCCAGGTAGCGTGAGATCACGTTTTCCTGACCGACAGTCACAGTCACAGCGCGTTCGAGCGTTGGTTGTCTCCGCTGCTACCCATCCACTAGCAGCGGAGACAACCAACGCTACCCGTCTGATCGCGTTTTCCTGACCGACAAGCGCGCTTGGAGACCTACCGCCACACGTTTTGGTCGTTGGCCTTCTCCGCTGCTACCCACTTTACGCGACCAATTGTTTGAGGTCGCTTCCCCCGTGGTAGCGTCTGGTCACCAACAGAGCTACCTGACGGCCAGCAACCGGACAGTGATAGCTTCCCCATGGGTAGCGTGTTGTCCCGAATCTGCTACCCCCCTTCGAGCAGTTGGCGGGGGAGGGAGCTCGACCCCCGCGAGCTCCCGCGCGAGCATGGGGCTAGCCCCCCTTGAGCTCGAGTCCGAGTCCGAGCCCGAGTCCGAGTCCGAGTCCAGTGCCGTGCAGTGCGGTGCGGTTCGAAGGGAGCGCCTGATCAGCGATCGATCAACGCGGGGGTAGCGCCTGATCAACGATCGATCAACGCGGGGGTAGCGAACAGGTCACGATACTGCTACCAGCAGGGTAGCGAATATCCCATGCGGTTGCTACCCCAGAGGCAGCAGTCGCGGTCATCTGTACGACAGCTGGCGCCATCCTGCAGCCATCCGGTGGGTCTGAAACGCCAGCTCGCTTATAGAACCCTTTTTCTTGTACGACCGCCTTCTACCATGGATTGGACCGTTTTTTGCAGGGGTGATACCGACGACCCTTTTTGTTGATACTCACGAAAGGAATTCGAGGCGAGGT
>SCTE01000588.1 GCA_004298915.1 Chloroflexota bacterium
CGGCCGCAGCGGCTGCTCGGCGCCGGCGCGTTTGGGCAGGTGTTCGCGGCGGACGAGCAACGCGGCGCGCGGCGCCCGGTCGTCATCAAGGTGATGTCGCACCGCTGGCGGCACGGGGCGCGGCGCGAGCTGGCGCTGCACGTGCTCGTCGAGCAGGTGCGCGCGCGGCACGCGTTCGCCGTCGAGGGCGTCGTGCGCATGCTCGACTGGGCCGTGTGCATGTGCACGCGCCGCGCGTTCGCCATGTCGCCGCGGGCCGAGGCGCTGGGCAACACGGCGCTCGCCGACGACGAGGGCGGCGCGCAGCCACTGCCGCGCGACTTCCCGTCGGTCAACTGCATGCTGGTGCTCGAGCGGCTGCCGCCGCGCACGCTCGTCTCGCACGTGCCCGCCGTGCTGGCTTCGCAAGGCGTCGACGGGTGCTGCCGCTTCCTGGCGGGCGTCGTCGTGCGCGTCTTCTGCACGCTCAGCATGCTCAACAACCTGATGCTCTACGAGCACGCCGACCTGCACGGCGCCAACGTGATGCTCGCGGACGACCCGGCGTCCGACGGCGACGACGACGGCGCAACGCACGTCGACGTCTACATGCCGGCGCTGCTGGAGAGCACGGCCGCCGACGGCCACCACATCCAGACGCGCGTGGTGCGCGTGCCGCTGGCGTACACATACGGCATGCGGCCGGTGATCATCGACCTGGGCCTGGCGAACGTGTCGTTTCCCGTGCTCGGCGTCAGCGCGGGCGGCCGCGCGCAGATCGAGCACCAGGAAATCCAGCAGCACGAGATCGTTGTGCGCGTGACGCCCGTCCTACACGAGATGGGCGAGTTCCTCGAGTGGCTGGCCGGCTACGGCCGCCCACGGTGGGGGCCCGGCGGCGCGGAGGTCGCGGCCTATCTGGACCGCATCCGCGGCACAATGATAGGCTGGCTGGCGGCCAAGCCGGACAGCCAGCAACTGCTGCTGCACTTTCTGTTTGCGACCGAGCAGTTCCGCGACGCCGGCATCGTCGTGCCCGCCGACCAGCCGCCCGGCCAGATCGAGCGGCCCGTGTTCACGCGCATCGAGCGCCAGCTGCGCGAATAAATGGAAAACGCGCGCGTGCGGTTTATTGCGCTTCGGCG
>SCTE01000107.1 GCA_004298915.1 Chloroflexota bacterium
GGGACCGGTGCGGCCCTCGTTGACGCCGCGGTCCGGGAGCGGGGCGCGGGAGCCGCCGGTGGGCCGATCGTGCTCCTCCTGCCGGCCGGGCCCCGGGACCGCGTGATCCTGGCCCCGGGAGCCTCGCCGCGCATCCTGGGCGACGAGGCCGAGCTTGCGTCCTTCGACCCGTCCGGGATCGTCGCCGTCGACCTCGCCGACCGGGCGGCGCCGGACGCCGTGGCCCGAGGCCGCGCGGCCCATCGCCGCCTGGGTGAATCCCTGCTCGCCCTGGGGGCGGAGCGGCTCCGCGCCGGAATTGCCGACGACCCCGAGCAGCTCGTGCCCGAGTACGTGACGCTGCCTCGCGGCGTGGCTGCATCGACCGGAGCGATCGAGTGGTCGAACGACCCCCGCTGACGATCCTGGTCGAGCCGATGACCCTGTCCGACCTGGCCGACGTCCATCGGATCGAACGGGTCTCGTTCAGCGTGCCGTGGCCCGATGACGCCTACCGCTCGGAGCTCACGGGCAACCGCCTGGCCTCGTACCTCGTGGCACGGGCGAACGGCGCGGTCGTCGGCTACGCCGGCATCTGGATGATGGTCGACGAGGCCCACATCACCACCTTCGCCGTCGAGCCGGCGTGGCGCCGGCAGCGGCTCGGCGAGACGCTCCTCGTGGCGCTCCTGGATCTCGCCATCGGGCGTCACGCGCGCGAGGCCACCCTGGAGGTCCGCCTGTCGAACCTTCCGGCCCGGCGCCTGTACGAGAAGTACGGGTTCCGGCCGGTGGGCGTCCGTCCTCGCTACTACTCGGACAACGGCGAGGATGCCCTGATCATGACGACGCCGCCACTCGCGGGATCGGCGATGCGCGCGCTCCTCGACGCGCGACGGGCGGCGCTCGCGACGGCGCCCGCGCCCATCGGCCCGAGCGCCGGCGGGACCCATCTCGACACGGGCGAGGCGGCGTCATGAGCGGTCCGCTCATCCTGGCCATCGAATCGTCGTGCGATGAAACCGGCATCGCGCTGGTCGAAGGCGGCCGCCGCATCCATGCCAACGTCGTGGCCAGCCAGGTCGCGATGCACGCCGCGACGGGTGGCATCGTGCCCGAGGTGGCCGCACGCGCCCACCTCCGCTGGATCCTGCCGGTCCTTGACGAGGCCCTCGCGACCGCCGGCGTCACGGTCCGCGACGTCGATGCCATTGCGGTGACCCATGGACCGGGCCTCGCCGGCTCGCTGCTGGTCGGGATCAACGTCGCCAAGACGCTGGCCTGGGTCCATGATCGTCCGCTGCTCGGCGTCAACCACCTCGAGGGCCACCTGTACGCCGGCTGGCTCCTCGACCCGGGACAGGACGAGATCCATGAACCGGTCTTCCCGCTGGTCGGCCTGGTCGTGTCGGGCGGGCACACGTTCCTCGTCGAGATGCGCGACCACCTCGAGTACCGTCTCCTCGGCCAGACGGTCGACGATGCCGCCGGCGAAGCATTCGACAAGGTCGGCCGGCTCCTCGGTCTTGGGTATCCGGGCGGACCGGCGATCCAGCGGGCCGCGGAGGCTGCCCGGCACCACGACGCCGCGTTCCCGCGCGCGTGGCTGGGCGACACCTACGACTTCAGCTTCTCCGGACTCAAGACCGCGGCACGACGGATCATCGACGGGGCCCGCGCGGACGAGGGTCTCGAGGCCGATCCCGCGGAACCGCTCTCGGAGTCCGTCACCGCCGAACTCGCCTGGGGCTTCCAGGATTCGGTGACCGACGTCCTCG
>SCTE01000108.1 GCA_004298915.1 Chloroflexota bacterium
GGCTCCGACAGGGCCGCCCGGGTCCGGTCGGCAAGGATCGCCCAGACCTGCGCCTCCGCGCGGGCCATCCGGGCGAGCGGGGCACCGGTCGATCGCATGCGCGCGCGCTCGCGATCCAGGGCCCCGAGGAGCTCGGGGATCCCCTGTCCCGTCGTTGCGGTCGTGACCAGGACCACGGGCTCCTTGGGCCGCGGCCGAGGAACGGCTGGGGCCGCCGCCGTGCCCGACGACGGGGCCGAGTCTTCCGACGCGTGGGCTGGCCCAACATCGGCGTGATGGGCCCTGTCCGCGGCGCCCACCCGGCCGACCGCGACGAGCATCGCCCGGAGTTGCGACGCCGTTCGTTGCGCACCGGGGCGATCGCCCTTGTTCACGACGACGATGTCCGCGACCTCCAGCAGCCCGGCCTTGATGGCCTGGACCTCGTCGCCCATCTCCGGCGCCTCGAGGACGACCGTGGTGTCGGCGGCCGCGGCCACCTCGACCTCGCTCTGGCCGGTCCCGACGGTCTCGAGCAGGACGAGATCGAAGCCACAGGCATCGATGACCGAGGCGGCGGCGGCCGACGTCGAAGCAAGCCCGCCCGCATGGCCGCGCGAGGCCATCGACCGGATGAATACGTCCCGATCCGACGCGTAGGCCTGCATCCGCACCCGATCGCCGAGCAGGGCCCCGCCGGTGATGGGGCTGGATGGATCCACGGCCACGACGCCGACGGCTCGGCCGGCCGCACGCGCCTCGGCGATGAGTGCCGCCACGAGCGTGGACTTGCCCGCCCCTGGGGCGCCGGTGATCCCGACGATGTGCGCGCTGCCGGCCAGCGGGTACAGGACCCGCAGGGCCGCCTCGGCGACCGCTGTCCGGTTCTCGACCGCGGTCAGGATCCGGGCGAGGGCCCGCCGGTCTCCCGTCGTGGCCGCGTCGACCAGGGCGCGAGCGCGGGCAGCGGGATCCGCGGCCGGCAGGCCGGGCGTGCCCACTCAGTCGCGGGCGCGAACGTTCGCGCGCAGGAAGTCGGCAACCTCGGCGATCGTCGTCCCCGGCCCGAAGATTCCCGAGACCCCGACCTCGCGGAGGGCGGCGGCATCGTCGTCGGGAATGATCCCGCCGAGGACGACCATGACGTCGTCGAGGCCAGTATCGCGCAGGATCTGGGTGATTCGGGGGACGAGCGTCATGTGGGCACCCGACAGGATCGACAGGCCGACGACGTCGACGTCCTCCTGCAGGGCGGCCGTGGCGACCATCTCGGGGGTTTGCCGGAGACCCGTGTAGACGACCTCGAAGCCCTCGTCGCGGAGCCCGCGCGCGAGCACCTTCGCGCCGCGGTCGTGGCCGTCGAGACCCGGCTTCGCGATGAGGACCTTGATCGGGGCGTCGGTCATGGCGCGATTGTAGGCGTCGGGACGGCGCTCACGACGTCGATGAACGACGATCGAGGTGGCTGAAGAACTCGGCCCGCGTGCGATCCCGGGACCGGAACAGGCCGAGGACCGCCGAGGTCGTCATGACCGTGCCCGGCTTGCGGATCCCGCGCATGACCGCGCACAGGTGATTCGCCTCGACGACGACGCCGACCCCCTGCGGGTCGAGGCGCGCATCGAGGAAGTCGGCGATCTCCTGGGTCATCCGCTCCTGGATCTGGAGCCGGCGCGCGTACATCTCCACGATTCGCGGGATCTTCGACAGGCCGATGACCCGGCCGCGCGGGATGTAGGCGACCGATGCCGTGCCGAAGAACGGCAGGAGGTGATGCTCGCACAGCGAGTAGAACGGGATGTCCTTCACGACGACCATCTCGGAGTAGTCGACCTCGAAGATCGCCCCGTTGACGAGGCGGTCCGGGTCCACGTGATAGCCGGCGGTGAGCTCGGCGTACATGCGATGGACCCGATCGGGCGTGCCGATCAGGCCATCCCGATCCGGGTCCTCGCCGATCTCGAGCAGGATGTCCCGGACCGCTTCCTCGACGCGATCCGCGCCGTTGCCGGCCGGACCCGGGGAGGACGGCACCGCCCCACTGCCGTTCGTACGGCGGGCCACCGACCCCTCGATCGGGGCGGCATGGGCCGCGTCGTCCGATTCGCCGATTTCGGTCTCGATCTCGGCCACCAGCTTGCGGACGGCGTCGGGCAGGGACCTGGTCATGACGCGCTCCTCGTGCCGGCCGGGGTGGAATCGCCGGCCGGTTCGGGATCGAGCGGGCGGCCCTCGGCGCCCCGCAGCCACGCCGTCGCGTTCGCGCCGAGCGACGGTCGGTGGTAGCCGCCTTCCTGGAGGATCACCAGCCGGCGGCCGAGCGCCGCCACGCGCCGTCCGATCTCGTGATAGGCCGGTGTGGTGAGGGCGAACGTCCCGATCGGATCCTCGCGGTAGGTGTCGAAGCCGAGGGACACGACGATGATCCCGCCCCGGGTCCGGTCGATGGCCTCGAGCGCCCGGTCAATCGCGACGAGATAGGCCTCGTCGCCGGTGCCGGCGGGCAACGGCTGGTTGAAGTTGGCGCCGAGCCCGGGTCCCTCGCCGGTCTCGTCGGCATAGCCCAAGAAGAACGGGTAGAGGTGCGCCGGATCGGCATGGATCGAGGCATAGAAGACGTCGCCCCGGCGCCAGAAGATCTGCTGGGTGCCGTTGCCGTGGTGCACGTCGACATCGAGGATCGCCACCGGCTCGCCGGTCCGTCGCGTGATCGATTCCGCGGCGATGGCGGCGTTATTGAAGAAGCAGTAGCCACCGGCCATGGCCCGGGCAGCATGATGGCCGGGCGGCCGGCACAGTCCGTAGGCCGCCTGCTCTCCCCCGTCGAGCACCAGGTCCACGGTCGTCAGCGCGACATCGACCGCGCCACGCGCGGCACCCCAGGTGCCCTCGACCAGCGGGTTGCTGCTGTCGAGCCCGTACCAGCCGGTGCGGCCGCCGACGGCGACCGGTTCACGCAACCGGCCGAGCGCGTCATCACTCATGCCCTCGAACATCGCGCGAACCGGATACGTATCGGCGACCAGGAACGATCGATCGACCTCCTGCGCCGTGAGGTCGGCCCAGGCGGTCTCGACGAAGCGGACGAGGCCCGGGTCGTGCACGGCGAGGATCGGGTCCCGCCCGTGATCGGTCGGCGCGACCAGCGTGAATCCACCATCGGTTTCGAGCGCCGCCCGGATGTTCTCGGCACGCTCGGTGACCTCGCACGCCGGGACCGGGATGCCCAGGTACGTCTCGTGGGTGACATCGTGCCCGAGGTGCGCGGACGTGTAGACGGCCTTCATGGACCGCATCGTACCCGCTCGCCGTCCGCTCGACCGCCGATGAGACAGCTGCGGGGACTGCTCCGGCTACGATGGTCGAAGCATGGCAAAGCGCCCTCGCGGTCCACGTCGCTCAGCTGACCCATCCGCCGATGGCTTCGCCGATCTCGTCGACCGGGCGATCGCCACGATCCCGTCGCCGTTCCGTGAGGCCCTGTCCGAGGTCGCGATCGTCATCGACGACTGGCCCACGGACGACCAGCTGCTCGACAACGGCCTGTCGCCCGACGACGACCTGTACGGGCTGTACGAGGGCGTCCCGCGGACCGAGTGGCA
>SCTE01000109.1 GCA_004298915.1 Chloroflexota bacterium
GGCGAGGTCGAGGAGCTCGCCCGGATCGAAAGCGGCGGTCGCCAGCTCCACCTCGATGACGTCGATCTCGGCCGCGTTGCCGAGGAGACCGCGGAGCGCCTCCGGCCATTCGCGGAGCGGCAGCACGTCACGATCCGGACCGAGGTGGCGGCCGACCTGCCGTTCGTGAGCGGCGAGGCCGCCCAGCTGGGCCAGGTCTTCGCCAATCTCATCCACAACGCGGTCAAGTTCAGCCCGCCGGACTCGTCGGTGGTGGTGAGCGTCCGGCGCGAGGCGGATGAGGTCACGGCCAGCGTCGCCGATCGAGGCATCGGGATCTCGGCGGCCGACCTGCCCAGGATCTTCGAGCGCTTCTACAAGGCCGACCGCTCGCGGACCTCGGGCGGCGGGACGGGTCTCGGCCTGGCGATCGCTCGCCACGTGGTCGAGGGTCACGGCGGTCGCATCGTCGCCGAATCCGTCGAACACGAAGGCGCTACGTTCATCATCGGCCTGCCGATTGCCGTGTCGGCGACGAGCGAGCCAGTCCATGGAGCCTGAATGCCGTCACTCGATGTCGCGACGCTGAACCTGCGCAACATTGCCGACCGCTGGCCGGAGCGCCTGCCGCTCCTCCTCGAGGACATGGCCGCGATCCAGCCCGATCTCCTGGGGCTCCAGGAGTGCGTCTTCGCCGTCGGGCAGGACCGCCTGCTCGGGGCTGCCGGCGCCGGAGCGTACGCGGTGCGGCGAGGCTGGGCCGGCCGACCCGAGTACGGCAACAGCGTCCTGGTCCGCGAGCCGCTCCGGGCCGGTGAAGCGGAGCGTCTCGATCTCGGCATGAACCGGTCGGCGCTGCGGGTCCCGGTCACCATCGCCGGCGGGCCGGAGGTCACGATGGTGGTCACCCACCTCCACCACGTCCCGGCCGATGAATCGTCCCGCGAGGATCAGGCCCGTGCCCTGGTTGCCTGGCTCGACGCCGATCCGGCGCCGGCCGCCGCGGGCACCATCGTCGTCGGCGACTTCAACGCGGAGCCCGTTGAGGCCACCTATCGGGTCATGGTCGAGGCCGGCTTCCGCTCAGCCCACCGCGAGGTCCACGGCGCCGAACCCGCTGTCACCTGGCCATCGGGGATCCAGGCGCCGGGCATGGACGTCGATGGCGATCCGGGCTGCCTCGACTACATCTGGCTGCGAGGGGAGCTGCGGGCCGAGATGAGCCGGCTGGCCTGGCATCGGCCCGCGGTCGGGGATCCGACCCTGTATCCATCGGACCACCTGGGCCTTCTCGCCCGGATCCGGGTGGGTCCGTGACGGCACGAGCCGGTCACGGAGCTGACGACGGGCGGCGAATCGGGGAGCGGCGCCGGTCCGCGGGCCGGCCCGGGACGTCGGGGCGACACGCCCTTCGGCTCGCGCATCGCGGCGACTGGCGCGCCGGGCCCGAGAATTCGCTCGCGGCCTTTCGCGCGGCCCTCGACAACCGGGCCTGCGACGGGCTGGAGTTCGATGTCCGTGGCGCGAAGGACGGGACGCCGATCGTGCTCCATGACGAGACGCTCGAACGCGTCCAGGGCCGCCCCGACCGCCCCGAGGACCTCACGGTCGCCGAACTGGCGAGTCTCGGCGTCCCGACCCTCGCAGCGGTCATGGAGCTGGCCGGCCCGGCGCCGTTCCTGGACATCGAGCTCAAGGGCGCACGCGTACCTGCCGTCATCGAGGTCATCGAGGGCGCC
>SCTE01000110.1 GCA_004298915.1 Chloroflexota bacterium
CCGGACGCGATCATCGTGTCCGGTGGCGTGTCGGTCGGCCCGTATGACCACGTTCGGACCGCGTTCGCCGAGTTCGGCACGATCGATCTCTGGCGGGTTGCGGTCCAGCCCGGGAAGCCGTTCGTCTTCGGGACCGCGCCGCGTCCGGGCGGCGGACCACCGGTCCTCCTGTTCGGGCTGCCCGGCAACCCGGTCTCGACGTTCGTGACCTTCGAGCTGTTCGTCCGGCCCGCCCTGCGCCGGCTCGGCGGCCATCGCGACCTCGGTCGGCGGATCGATCGAGCGGTCCTCATGGACGCGACGCCCAAGAGCGCCGGGCGCCGGGCGTTCATCCGCGTCCGGGCGGATCGAGACCGGGACGGGATGCCCATCCGCGATGACCTCGGGCGGGTGGTCGTCCGGCTGTCGGGCGGCGTGGCGGGGCAGGGGAGTCACGTCCTGTCGGCACTCGCGGAGGCCGAGGCGCTGGCGATCATCCCCGAGGATGTCGATACCCATCCGGCCGGCGGCGCCGTGACCCTGTGGTGGCTCGATCGCGGCTGACCTTCCCGCCGGTCGAGCCGGCCGGGCCGGCGCCGCCAGTCGAGCCGGCACCACGTTCGGCCGGCACCCGTTCGGTTGGCGCCGGACCTCGCCGGCCATCGCGGACCAACCGGACCGGCGCGAGTCGGGCATCATCAGCACCGACAGGAGGAACCATGGATCGAGGACCGGCTCCCAGGGCCGAGCGACGCCGCCTGACCCACGTCGATCGGACCGGCCGCCCGCGGATGGTCGATGTCTCCGAGAAGCCCGCGACCGCACGCCGCGCCGTCGCCGAGGCCTTCGTCGCGCTCTCGCCGGAGACCCTGTCGCTCGTCATCGACGGCGGCTCGGCCAAGGGCGACGTCCTCGGCGTTGCCGAGCTCGCCGGGGTCATGGGCGGCAAGCGGACGTCGGAGCTGATCCCCCTCTGCCATCCGCTGGCCCTGACCGATCTCGTCGTGGCGATCTCGCCGGATCGTGCGGCCGGTGGGCTCCGCATCCGGGCCGAAGCCGCGACCAACGGGCCGACCGGCGTCGAGATGGAGGCGCTGACGGCCGCCTCGGTCGCCGCGCTTACGGTCTACGACATGGTCAAGGGCGTGGAGCGCGGCGTCGAGATCCAGTGGGTCCGGCTGACATCCAAGACGGGCGGCAAGAGCGGGGAGTGGCATCGGCAGGCAGGCCCGGACGCGCGCACGAATCCGCGACCCGGCGCTTCCGCCGGTGGTCCGGGTGGCTCGCGTCCCGCCGGCCGGCGCCCAGGGGATCGATCGGCCGGTCGGATCCGGAAGGGCTGATCGTGGCCGAGCGATCCGACGCTCCCAGGCTGGCACCCGGGACGCGGGTCCACGTCCTGACCGTGAGCGATGGCGTCGCGAACGGCACGCGAGAGGACCGCTCCGGGGCCGTGATCCGGGCCCGCATCGCCGAGCTCGGCGGGACCGTGACGGACGCCGTGGTGCCCGATGAGGTCGCCCGGATCGGTGCCGCGATCCGGGCAGCGGCCGCGGACCATGCCATCGTCCTGACGACCGGCGGCACGGGACTCACGCCACGCGACGTCACGCCCCAGGCCACCCGCTCGGTCATCGAGATCGAGGTCCCGGGCGTCGCCGAGGCCATGCGCGCGGCCGGGCGAGCCAGCACGCCCCTGGCCGACCTGTCCAGGGCGGTTGCCGGGGTCGTCGATCGAGCGCTCGTCGTGAACCTGCCGGGCAGCCCGAACGGCGCCCTCGAGTCACTCGGCGCGATCGAGGCAATCCTCGCCCATGCCGTCGAGACGCTGGCCGGACCGCACGACCATGACGTCGCGCGCGGCGGTGCTGCGGTGCCGTACGATCGCCCGAAGGAGGACGCCCGCTGATGTTCCCGGTCTTCGCCGAGGTCCCTGCCTATCCGCTGGTCTTCGTCGTGTTCTGGGGTGCGGCCGTCTTCTTCGGCCTGGTCATGGCCCGTCACCTGCGCGTCTTCGCCGCGGCACAGGCGTCGGGTCCGAACCCCCTGGCCGACATCCCGGCCCGGACCCTCGGCCTCATCCGGTACGCGTTCATCCAGGTCAAGATGTTCAAGGATCCGCGCGCCGGGATCATGCACTTCGGCATCTTCTGGGGCTTCGTGCTCCTGACGATCGGGACGGCCGACATCGTCACCGGCGGGATCATCCAGACCATCCTGAGCCTGCCGTTCGACGGCCTGATCTGGGCGGCGATCTCGGCGATGCAGAACGTCGTGGCCGTCATCACGCTCGCGTTCATCGTCTGGGCGTTCGAGCGGCGCCTGATCTCGAAGCCCGCCCGACTCACGTACAACTGGGACGCCCTCACGATCCTGCTGATGATCGGCGGTGTGGTCGGGACCGAGCTCCTCGCCCAGGCGTTCGAGTTCGCGGCCTACGGGGACAAGCCGGGGGCGTTCATCGCCGCGCTGCTCGCGATCCCGCTCCGGAACCTCGACCCGGGCTGGCTCCAGGCGATCTTCGCGATCCTGTGGTGGGCGCACATCGCGATCGTGGCCGCGTTCCTGTGCTTCCTGCCGTTCAGCAAGCACCTCCACGTCGCCACGGCCTTCCCGAACATCTACTTCCGCAAGCTGGCCCCCCGTGGCGAGCTGCCGGCCATGGATCTCGAGGCCGAGGACGCGACCTTCGGGGTCAGGACCCTCGCGGACCTCGGCTGGAAGGACATGCTCGACGGGTTCACCTGCACCGAGTGCGGGCGCTGCCAGCAGGCCTGCCCGGCCTGGAACACCGGCAAGCCGCTCAATCCCAAGCACTTCATCATGGGTATCCGCGAGATGTCGGTCGAGGCCGAGCATGGCCTGCCGCTCATCCCGAACTCGGCCATCGTCCGCGACACGTACGGCCTCGACGACACGATCAAGGCGGCCACGATGGCCAAGCCCATCGTGGACGACGCGATCCCGTTCGACGCGGTCTGGGACTGCGTCACGTGCGGAGCGTGCGTCGAGGCCTGTCCGGTCCTCATCGAGCACGTCGACAAGATCATCGGTCTGCGGCGGAACCTGGTCCTCGAGGACTCCCGATTCCCGGCCGAACTGAACGGCGCGTTCCGGAACATGGAGGGTGTCGGCAATCCGTGGGGCCAGCCCCCGGCATCGCGGCTCGACTGGACGAAGGGCCTGTCGTTCGAGGTCCCGATCGTGGCCGACGTCGCGGCGGCCGGCAAGCTCGGCGAACTCGACGTCCTCTACTGGGTCGGCTGCGCGGCCGCGTTCGACGAGCGCAACCGGAAGGTCGCCCGCGCCTTCGCCACGTGCCTCGATGCCGCCGGGCTCAACTTCGCAGTCCTCGGGCAGGAGGAATCCTGCACCGGTGATCCAGCCCGGCGGATGGGGAACGACTACGTCTACCAGATGCTCGCGAGCGCGAACGTCGACACGCTGAACCGCTACCGGATGGGCGAGAAGACGATCGTCACGGCGTGCCCGCACTGCTTCAACTCGATCGGCAACGAGTATGGCCAGCTGGGCGGCAACTTCCGGGTCATCCACCACTCCGCGTTCCTCAGGGAGCTCCTGGCCGATGGCCGCCTGCGGGTGATCGACGACGGCGCCGCGCCGCGCAAGTCGGTGACCCTCCACGATTCCTGCTACATGGCCCGCTACAACAACGTCGTGGCCGAGCCGCGCGACGTGCTCGGGGCCGTCCCGGGCCTCGATCTCGTCGAGATGGACAAGAACGGCAAGAACACGTTCTGCTGCGGTGCCGGCGGAGGGCGGATGTGGATGGAGGAGACCCGCGGGACCCGGATCAACGCGGCGCGCACCGACCAGGCCCTGTCCACCGGCGCGAGCACCGTGGCGACCGAGTGCCCGTTCTGCATGACGATGATGAAGGACGGCCTGGAGGCGGCCGAAGGGAACGCCGGGGGCGAGGTCCGGGCGATCGACATCGCGGAGTTGCTTGCCGAATCGCTCGCGCCGAAGGAGCTCGCGGGCCGCCAGCTGCCGGTCCTTCAGTAGGCAGCTCAGAGCCGCAGGGGCTGAGATGCCCAGCGGCCCGGCCGTGCGACGTCGCTCCCTAGCCCGGGAGCGTCTGCCCGCAGCTCGCGCAGGTCGTGTCGGTCACGATGTTTGCCATCCCGCAGTTCGGGCAGCGCTTCATGCCCTCGGTCGAGGTGGCGAATGGACTCTCGTCGGGCTGGTCCCGGCGACGGAGGATGACCAACGAGGCGAGGAGGCCGATGACGGCCGCCACCGCGAACACGATCAACGTCGGTTGGTCCATGGCGGTGCCCCCAGAGCGGCGGACGCTTGCCCACGCGGCAATCCGACCGGCACGATCCAGCGTACGCCCGTGGCGCCGTTTGGGGAACCAGTTTCGGCTGTACGATGGTCACGGTGACCACCCGCAATCCGGCTGATCGGCTGACCGAGGAGCAGATCCTCCTGCGCGACACGGTCCGCCAGCTGGCCGTCGAGCGGATCGCGCCGCGAGCTGCGGAGATCGATCGAACCTCGGAATTCCCCGAGGACATCCGGCAGCTGCTCGCCCAGCAGGACGTGCTCGGCCTGCCATTCCCCGTCGAGTTCGGCGGTGTCGGTGGCGACCTCCTGACAGTCTGCCTGGCGATCGAGGAGATCGCGAAGGCGTGTGCCACGAGCAGCCTGATCCTGATCGTCCAGGTCCTCGGGTCGCTGCCGCTGACCCTTGCCGGGACACCCGAGCAGCAGGCCCGATTCTTCCCGGCCCTGGCATCGGGCAGGACGCTGGCGGCCTTCGGCCTCACCGAGCCGGAGGCAGGATCCGACGTTGCCGCCGCCCGGACCCGGGCCGTGCGCGACGGCGATGGCTACGTCCTGAACGGCACGAAGCGGTTCATCACCAACGGCAGCGTCGCCGGCCTCATCACGGTCTTCGCGGTCACGGATCCCGAGGCACCGCGCCATCGGCGCCTGTCCTGCTTCGCGGTCGAGGTCCCGACGCCCGGGTTCCGGGTCGAGCGCCTCGAGCACAAACTCGGGATCCGGGGCAGTCCGACGGCCGAGCTGGCGTTCGAGGACGTCCGCGTGCCGGCGGCCAACCGGATCGGTGCCGAAGGGGACGGGTTCTCGATCGCGATGGCCACCCTCGATCGCTCGCGGCCCGGCGTTGCCGCCCAGGCCGTCGGGATCGCGCAGGGCGCGCTCGACACCGCGGTTGCCTACGCGCGGGATCGGCGGCAGTTCAACCAGCGGATCGGCGATTTCCAGATGGTTGCGGCGATGCTGGCCGACATGGATTCGCAGATCGAGGCCGCCCGACAGCTCCTGTACACCGCCTGCGCCGAGATCGAGGCCGGTGGCCCGGACATCGGACGCTGGTCGGCGATGTGTAAACTCGTTGCCGGCGACACCGCCATGCGCGTCACCACGGACGCCGTCCAGGTCCTCGGTGGCTACGGCTACATCGATGAGTTCCCCGTCGAGCGGATGATGCGCGACGCGAAGATCACCCAGATCTACGAGGGAACGCAGCAGGTCCAGCGCCTGGTCATCGCCCGAGCCCTGCTCGGTCGCCCGGCATCCTGAGCGCACCACGCCGCAGCTGAACGGAGGCTCCAGAGACTCGTGCATATCGTCGTGCTGACCAAGCCGGTGCCCGATCCGGCCGCCGCGGCCGAACGGCTCGGTCCCGACCATCGCCTCGATCGGGCGGCGTCGCCGGCCGTCGTCAATGCCAACGACGAGTACGCGCTCGAGGCGGCGCTCAAGCTCGTCGAGGCCTCGGGGGGCGAGATCACGCTGCTCACGATGGCCCCGGCCGGCGGCGCCGACACGATGCGCAAGGCGCTCGCGATGGGCGCGACGCGTGGCATCCAGGTGACGGACCCCGTCCTCGCCGGGTCCGACGTTCGCTCGACGGCGGCGGTGCTGGCGGCGGCGCTCGGCGAGCTCACCTTCGACCTCGTCCTTGCCGGGGCCGACACGTCGGACGGCGGCGGCGGCGTAGTGCCGGCCGGCATCGCCGCGTTACTGCGGTTGCCGTACCTCAGCAACGCGGCCCGGATCGAGCCTGACGCGGGATCGGGTCGGGTCAAGGTTCGACGGATCACGCCCACCGGCTACGACGTCCTCGAGGCGCCGATGCCCGCCCTCATCGTCTGTACCCAGGCGCTCGGCGAGCCGCGCTACCCCTCGCTGAAGGGGATCATGGCGGCACGTTCCAAGGAGATCGCCGCGCGGGCCCTGGCCGACCTCGGCTCCGATCCGTCCGGGCTCGGCGGAGCCGCGTCCACGACCACGGTGCTCGAGACGAGGCGCCCACCGGCGCGCGGGGCGACGACCGTCGTCCGGGGCACGCCCGGGGAAGGCGCCGCGGCCATCGTGAACTTCCTCGCGACCCGGAGGATCATCTGATGGCCACGATCTGGGTCGTCGGCGAACTCAACGGCGACGGATCGCTGGCCCGTGTCTCGACCGAGGCCGCAACGCTGGCCCGGACGCTGGCTACGGCGGCGGGGGCAGAGGCGGCAGGGATCGTGGTCGCGGCCGATCCTTCGTCCGCGGCGACCGAACTGGCGACCTACGTGTCGCGCGTCGTCTCGATCACGGATCCGGAGGCCGCCGGGCACGTCTGGGCGTCGATTGCCGCCGAGCGCGTCGCCGAGGTCATCGGCTCGGATCCCGGCACGACCGTGCTGGTTGGGGCGGGTCCCGACGGCCGCGACGTCGCGGGCGCCCTGTCGGCACTCACAGGCCTCGGTGTCCTCGTGAACGCGATCGGCGTGACCTGGGCCGACGGAGGCCCCGCGGTCGAGATGAGCGTCTTCGGCGGCAAGCTCATCACGACGTCCGGGTTCACCTCGAAGGGCGGGATCATCACGATCCGCCCGAACACCGTGACGGCCGAAGTGGCCGGTACCATCGGCAGGATCGAGCCGGCTGCCCCGTCGGGATCCCTCAGCCTCCCGAAGGTCGCGATCACGGAACAGGTCGTCGAGGCCGGCGCGGCGGCGCCGATCGAGGAGGCCCGGATCATCGTGTCCGGCGGACGCGGCGTCGGCGGCGCCGCCGGGTTCGAGCTCGTCGCCTCGGTCGCGGCCGCGCTCAACGGGGCCGTCGGCGCGACCCGGGCCGCCGTGGACGCGGGCTGGATCCCCTATGCGCAGCAGATCGGGCAGACCGGCAAGATCGTCAAGCCCGAGCTCTACCTGGCCCTCGGGATCTCGGGCGCGATCCAGCACAAGGTCGGGATGCAGACCGCGGGCACGATCGTCGCGGTGAACCGCGATCCGGATGCCCCGATCGCCGAGTTCGCCGACCTGGTCGTGGTGGGTGACCTGTTCGAGGTCGTGCCTGCCCTGCTGCTGGCATTGGAGGCGCGCGCGGGATAGCCTGTTCGCGTCGGCGGCTCGGGGTCGGCGACGCGGGGATCCGGATCGGCGAATCGCCGACCGAGCAGAGGGGGAAGGATTGGAGACCGCGCAGGCGATCGCGCTCCTCGGCTTCGTCGTCCTCGCCGTCGCCGTGGCCTATGTCGTGCGCCGCGCCAGTCGCGTGCTCTATCGGACCCGGATCGCCGAGAGCTTCCGGACCGCCGCCGCGGACCTCGACGTTCGGGTCAACCAGAGCCTCGGTGAGGTGGCCCACCTGATCGATGTCGTCCGCCGGCGCGAGGCCGACGCATCGACGATCCGGGCAAGCCTGGCCGCGGCCCAGGACGCAGCCCTGCGCTACGCCGACGAGGCCCGGGCCCTGAACGGCCCACCATCGACCAAGCCGGACAAGGTCCGCATGGTCGAGGAGCTCGAGCGGGCCGAGCGGGCGCTGGCCCTCGTGGACCATGGCTGCGAACTGGCGTCGGAGGGTGCCCGGATGGAGCGCGGGCCGGAGGCGGACACATCGATCAAGCGGGGCTACCTCAACCTGCTCCATGCCCGGGAGTCGTTCTCGGAGCACGTCCGCTCGGCCATCGAGGAGGCCGAGGCCGCGTCGCCGGCGCGCCGGCTCGGGCGCCGTCCCGGCTGACTCGTTCTCGCCGAATCGACACACCATGTAGTGGTATGCTCGCTTGACACCACAACCCCTAGTGGTGTCGAGGAGGATGGATGCGCTGCCCCCAGTGCGGTGAGCGGGACACGCGGGTCGTGGATTCGCGCGACCTGGACGATTCGGCAACGATCCGCCGTCGGCGCGAGTGCGGCTCGTGCAGTCTCCGGTTCACGACCTACGAGCGGATCGAGGCACCGCGCCTGGTCATCGTCAAGCGGGACGGCGTCCGCCAGGAGTTCGACCGCGAGAAGCTCGCCTCGGGACTTCGCAAGGCGCTGACCCGGCGGCCGGTGCCGGCCTCCGCCGCCGAGCAGGCAGCCGATGCGATCGAGGCGACCCTCCGGGCCGAGGGCATGACCGAGGTCCCGTCCTCGCGCGTCGGCCAGCTGGCGATGGCCAGCCTGCGCGAGCTCGACCAGATCGCCTACATTCGATTTGCCAGCGTGTACCAGAGCTTCGACGACCTGGAGGACCTCAAGCGCGAAGTGGATACCCTATACGCCCAGTGGAGCCCGAAGGACGGCGTCTCGAGTGCCAGGGACGGCGCCCGATGAGCGTCCTGTCGGACCGCGACATTCGCGCCTCGATCGACGCCGGGGCCATCGGGATCCGCCCGTTCGATCCGACGGATGTCCAGCCGTCGTCGGTTGACCTGCACCTCGACCGCAGCTTCCGGGTCTTCCGGAACAACCGGTACGCGTACATCGACGTCCGCCAGCCCCAGCCGGACCTGACGGAGCTGCTCCACATCGCCGACGACGAGCCGTTCATCCTCCATCCGGGTGAATTCGTCCTCGGCCAGACGCTCGAATGGGTGGAGCTGCCGGGCGACCTCGTCGCGCGCCTCGAGGGCAAGAGTTCGCTCGGTCGCCTCGGGCTCCTCATCCACTCCACGGCCGGCTACGTCGATCCGGGCTGGAAGGGCAACCTGACCCTCGAGCTCTCGAACGTCGCCAACCTGCCGATCGCCCTGTACCACGGCATGAAGATCGGGCAGATCAGCTTCTTCAAGATGTCGAGCCCGGTCGATCGGCTGTACGGCAGTCCCGAGCTCGGCTCGAAGTACCAGGGCCAGTCCGAGCCGACCGCGTCGGCCTTCCATCGCGACTTCGGCGCCGACCGGAAGGGCTGATCCGTGGCCATCAACGACGCGGTCCACTGGTCGGCGGATCTCGGCGGGGGGACGACCGTCGCGCTGGTCCAGGCCGGCACGTTCCGGTCCGATGCGGGAGCGCTGTTCGGCCCGGTTCCGCGCCTCTTGTGGGATCGCTGGGTGACCGAGGAGATCGACCATGAACATCGGCTCCTCCAGGCGCTGAACTGCCTCCTCGTCGAGACGCCCGCCGGGCGCGTCCTCATCGAGACGGGTATCGGCGAGCGCGTCTCGGACAAGGTTCGGGCCATGCGCGGCTACGAGGGGACGCCGGTCGTGCCGGCGCTTCACGCGGCGGGGTTTGACCCGGTGACCATCGACGTCGTCGCCATGAGCCACCTCCACTTCGACCACGCCGGCGGACTCCTGCTCGCCGATGGCTCGCGCGCCTTTCCACGGGCGCGGATCGTGGCCCAGCGGGCCGAATGGGAGATCGCGCTCGATGACAACAGCCGCGTCGTGGCGTCCTACGACCAACCCGAGATCCGGCTCGTCCGCGAATGGGGCGAGGCCGACTGGGCGGACGGCGAGACCGAGCTCCTGCCCGGCGTGACGGCCGTGCCGACCGGCGGGCACTCGATGGGGCACCAGGCCATCGTGGTCCGCGGCTCCGGCCCGACGGCGCGGACGCTGGCGTTCTTCGGGGACCTGTGCATGCGACCGTGGAGCGCGAACCCGCGCTGGGTCACCTCGTTCGATGACTTCCCGCTAGACTCGGTCGAGG
>SCTE01000111.1 GCA_004298915.1 Chloroflexota bacterium
CCTACATGGTCGGGATGACCGTCACCGACAACGCAGGCGCCACGGGGTCTACGACCGTACCGACGACGGTCTCCGAGCCTCCGGCGGCCAAGCCCATGTGGGTGGGCAACCTGACGTCGACCACCACGACGACCAGTCGGAACTGGACGGCGATCGTCACGGTCACCGTTGCCGACGCGAGTGGACCAGTTGGAGGCGCCGTGGTCACGGGATCCTGGTCGGCCGGATCCGGTGGGACAGCATGCACGACCAACACCGCAGGTCAGTGCACTGTCACGAGCTCATCGTTGAGCCGGAAGAACGTTGCCAGCATCACCTATGCGGTGAGTGGCCTTGCCAAGACCGGCTGGGTGTACGCACCTGGGAGCAACGTCAAGTCGTCGATTACGGTCAGCAGGCCCTGACCTGGGCCGGGAAAGCGACCCTGTCCTCTTGCCCAGCCTCCCTGGTCGGGTCGCTGGTGCCCGGCGACAGGGGCCCCTGGGCTCCGGCGCATGAGGGTTTGAGGCCCTCATCGCGGTCGGATACCATTGCCACTCTCCGAGCGGGAGTAGCTCAGCTGGCAGAGCGTCTGCTTCCCAAGCACGGCCCCGATGCCTCCCGCGGCCGTCCTGCAACGACCTGCCTGGCGATGCGACGAATGGATTTGCCGGGTAGGTCACGATCACATCGACCCTAACAAACCGGACAAACTCGCCATTTCGTGCTCAGTGCGATGGGGTTTTGCTGGTTGGCCGAGAAACCTGTGTCGACCGTGATGAACTCAAATCCGTCGAAATCGACACGGTCGACACATTTGACCTGCTCAGGCAATTGCTCGTATCAAGGCTTCGCCACGAGTTACCGTTCCCAGCGTCGCCAGCGGGAACACGGCAAATCACGACGTCGAATCGCTAGCGCTGACGACGCGCGGCTCGATCGGCGAGATAGGCTCGGAACGCAGCGAGCTCTGCCCGGTCGGCCGATGTCAACCCTCGCGTGGCGGCGTCAGGTGGCGCCGCCCGCCCGAGGGCGATGAGCTCGTCCACGAGCCGCTCAACAGGCACGTCCCAGAGGAGTTCGAGCAGCTCCACGAACGGAATGCCGAGCTCGTCTGATGCCCGGAGCAGATCCGTCGGCGTCGGACGGGCGCGTGCCGGCCGCGACGGATCGAGGAGGGCGGTTACGTAACCGGAATCGCGGCCGAACGCCGCGCTGAGACCGCGCCTCGAGCGGCCCGAGCGCGCGAGTATCCGCTCGAGGTTGCGGCGGAATCGATCGTCGAGGGGAGCCACTTCGTCATCGTACTCGGCCAGGACCCCACCATTCCGGCGTCGGAACCAAGGTCCTCCTCCCGCGACGAACCGCGGCAGATGCCATACGCCCAAAGAGCGACCTAAGTGCCCTCAGCTTGACGACGCGTAAGACCAAGAATTGCACGACACGACCATTCGATCTCCTGATGCGGTGAACGGGAATCGCGAATCGCAGCCACTCACCCAACTCGAGAGCCACGCCTACGACCATGCCCCCGAGACGTTCGTCGCCCCGCTAGGACCCCAGCGACGTTCCGTCGACCCTCACGACGCCGAACCGGCGCGGCGTTGGAATGAGGCACGCCTGGTCAGAGGATCCATGCTTGATGTGCGACGCAGAGGAGGCACCAAAAAGCCCTATTAATCTCGTCAGCCTGTGAGCTCGGACCACGATCCGTAGTCACCACGGGACCCGTCCCATGATGTGCCAAGCGTTCCATCCCATGAATCGGAACCACTTGGCCCGAACCTGGACGCTGGGTTCCGAAAGAGCCACCAAATCGCATAGCCGATGCGGTCGCGGAGCGGTTCCGCCCAGGGCGGATCGCCGGGCGACGAGTTGCCGCGCTCGCTTTGCCAGCGACGACGGGTGTACTGCTCCCAGTACGCACCGGGTCGAAGCCACATGTCGCTGTACTCCGCAACCATCGCGTCAAGACCGTCGATTCGATCACGGAGGCGAGTGCGGTCTTCAATCGTCACTGCCTCAGCGCGGGAGACCCTCCCGATGATCCGGTTGAACTCTCCCTCCACGCGACTAGCTTCGTCATGGATGCCGTTCCAGTGGCCGGCTTGGTCACGCGATCCCCATTCCGGTCGAATGACTGAGGGCCCGACGCCGATCCGACTCGATGAGATCCGTGCACCTAATCCGATCAATGACTGGCCAATCCATCCTCGTGCGAGGTATGCAGCCCATCCGAGGATCCAGAGCGCTCCGACTGAGAGCAGAACGATCGTTACCCTTGGGCCAGCTCGGGCGTGATCCAACGAGTTTCGGGCACCACCACCGCTAGAACCCACGCCGCCATTGCCGGAACCAAGCCGAGTATTCGACGCAACCCCATCCCTCCAAGTTCGGACGATGACAATCATGCCACTCGGGTCGATGTCCGGATTTACGATGCTCGTGCCAGCGGGCCCTGCAGGTTGATCAGGTCGCCCGTTGCGATCAAGGACTCTGGAGAGGTGCCGCGGGTCAGGCAAACGCGACCGCGCACTGCAGGGTCAACTATCGCACTGCGGTCGACGTGGGCTCCCGGTGAGCTGAGCGCCTCAAGGCAGGCCTTGATCCTGCCGCTGGTGCTTGGGACGATCGCAGCAATGACTCCCTTTGCTGAGACTCACGCCGACAACCATTCCTTTCCCGAGATCACCGTGTCGCTCCCGGCGCCCAGATCCGCGATCTCGTGGAGGGCAAGATCGGAGGTGTAGATGATCGTGTCTCCTGATGGGCCCAGGGAAACGTCATGGGCCCCTGCCAGCGGGACTTCGGCGACCTGACTTCCATCGACCCAGACGTGGACCGCGATGTCCCCGGTCTCGGACGTTGCCTCGGTCGTCACCCACCGCGTTCCAGCCGGATCCACCCAGGCGGTCATTGGGCGGTCATCGACTTGAACCAGCACGTCACCATCCACGAGGCGGTCACCGACCAGGGACGCTCGAGCTAGGAACATCTGCTCCGTCGACCCGGACAGTTCGGGCGGCAGATGGGTCAGGACGAAGATACCGGCGTCGGTCATCCAGATGCCGAGGTATCGAGGGTGGGCAAGACGGATGATGCGATCAGTGCCGTCGGGAGACCTGAGATAGAGCTCGGGATTCGCGGAAGGGTCGTCTTCGATCCAGAAGACCGCACCGTCCCCATCGATCCCCGCCAAGAACGCATCAATGGTTTCTCCGGAAGCGACGGGCACGACTTCAAGTTTGGGCCACGAGACCGTCATTACGTCGGCACTAGCCCCGTCCTCGGCGAGTACCGCCACCCTTGAACCATCGGGCGACCACGATACGTAGCGGACCTGCCTATCGAAGGCGACGCAGCCCGGATCTCGATTATCGGCGGGACCGCCTGTCGTGCAGCCAAGAAGAACGAAGATGCCCACAAATATGCGAAGGTGTACGTCGTGGCCGCTGCAGCGCCGACTTGAACGGAACTCCGGTTCGGGGTGGCCTGCCGAATTCACTTTCCGACGCAATGATGGTCGGTGGGAAGTGTGCTTGGGTCCGGATCCATGTGCTTCGGCGGAATCCCAAGCCACAACTCAGCCGACATGGAGCGGTCATCGAATCCAGCTTGGTTCAACACTCGCTCGAGGTCGGGAGGAGCTGCGGCTCGGAGATCAGACTCTTTGCCGCGATCGATAGGGTCAGCCCTCCCTGATCAACCCCGATGACCACACTTGTCGACTTCTTCAGCAGGTCGCCTTCAAGAACGATTTGGCACGTCTGTGGGTCGATGACTTCGAAGTGGTCCCGAGTCGTTGCCGGCTCGTCCAACTTGTTGCCAGACGACAGCGGCTGGATAATGCGCGTTGTCGTTGAGCCATTACCGCTGGCCCGAACGAGGTACACGTGGTCAGTCGAATTCCGTACTGCAACTATCCACGGGGCAGGAGCGCAGGAGGCGAGCGTAACAAGCGCACAAATCGCGGCGATCTGAAGACAATGCGGGCGACGTTTCATCATCTAGCCATGTAGTCGCGCTTCGATTTCGGTGGGCTCAGGATCCGAACGGTAGATCCTCATCGAGTTCAGGACCCCTGCTCGGAGCTGGGCAACCGTGAGCGAATACGGATGCTGGTACCACAGGTTGATGCCGAGGTCCACGTTCCAGCGATCGGACAACGTGTTGACGCCGCCTGCAATCACGGCCGCGGTACGGAGTACATCGGGGGGAATGCCGTGCCCCATGCCTACGTAGCCGTAGTGGATATTCGCCCATGCGTCGTACCGGTATCGCCCGATAAGTGAGAACGAGTTTGACGACCGGAATGTCGGCGCCGCCCGCAGGTCAGGTTGGCGCAGCCGGAAGCATCTGCTCCGCCCAGTTTCGGCAAGCGTCCCCAGAGAGGCTGGCATCGCCGTTGCAAGTAATCTCGATGTCGGGGAACTGAGTCGACTCGACGGTAATCGGCATCTTCACAACCGGTTTGCTCGAGAGCGTCGATCACGCCGACAACGCGAGACCGAGGAGTAGACGCATTGCGCGAACGGCCATGACCACCCTCCTGTCTCGCTGAGACACTCCCGGCCATTATTGCTTGAGCTGGAGGGACGGTCAGAGGCGAACTCATTGGGTCGACCCCGGACAGAGCGATGACCAGTCGGTCACGGCCCGACGCACAGCGCGGTGTCTGGCATCAGGGTCGGGCCGCGGCCGGCGCTTCGCGAGCTTACGCTCAGGACAATCTCGCTAGATCCTGGTGCGTCCCCAAAGGACACCAGTGCACGGACTGTCGGCAGCCGCTGGGCGTCCAGCTCGCTGCACGTCGTGGGGTCGATGATTGATACGCGTGCCGATGAGGGCTGCCGGTCAAGGGCAACGATCTGACCCTCGACATGCGGCTCAAAGAGAACTTGGCGAACCACACCGTCATAACTCACGCGAACGATGACCGATTGGTCCGAGTTGCTTGAGACATAGACGACCCAGTCCGTTGGCGTCGAACAACTCGCCAGAACTGTCCAACACGCCATCATCGTGATTCGACGAAGCCAGCCAGCGTCGCGCCAAGCCTTGTTCAAGGTGCCAAGCCTCCGCGAACCTCAAGAAACGTATCTGCGGGGTCGGCCCTAAACACTCGAATCTTCGCGAGTACCGCGGAGGCCAGCTGCGTCTTTGTGAGTGCGGCTCCATGCGCTTCCCAGAGCTGGATACCAATCTCGTTCGATATCCAGTCAGACACTGATCGAGCACCGCCGAATGTCTCGGCTCCGGCATGTACCACGTCGGCCGGAATTCCGTGAGCGCGACCAACGTATCCGTAGTGAATGTTTCCCCAAACATCGTAGAAGAGGGTTTCCGGGGCAGGATCCCCTCCGACGGGCGTGCGCCGGACATCGCCTAGTTTCATGCCAAGGGGGACCTTTAGGTCCCAGTCGCCGGTCTCTCGCACAAGGGCCTTGAAGCGAAACAACAGGTCAGCGTTAAGAGGCGGGAATGAAGACCACATCTCTAGGCCATCCGCACCGTCTCGACCATCGACGACAAGTCGGTCGTAGACATATTGAAGTACGAGGGTCCAACGTCGATAGAGAGCTCCGCTATAGTCGGCATATGCCTGCTTTGGGTACGGGTTACATGACCTTGGGCGAGGTTGGTTGCGCCATGGGATCCAGATGCAATTGCCCGCAGAAATCGTGGACGTGCGCAGCTTCAGGTTGCGCGGTGTGATCCGACCGCCGGGGTTGCCACTGCGGATCCAGGCCGTGTTGGGAGCTCCATAGACCTTGTTCGCGACGCTCAAGATCGTTTCGCCGCTTCTTACCCTGTACCAGAACCTCCCATCCGGATCCCACCCCAGCACGGGGTTGCCCTGCGCATAGGCGTACAGGTGGCGGCTCGGAGGATCGGCCGGGTCACCGAGAAGCGAGTCCTCGCTGATGAACGTGCCGAGGGCTGGGGCATACCAGCGGGTGATGACCCAGCTGAGGTTCGTGGCGGGGTCGGCCCAGCTGCCCTGGAAGCGGAAGGCTGGCAGGGAGGAG
>SCTE01000112.1 GCA_004298915.1 Chloroflexota bacterium
CCGAGCTGGGACAGCGTCGAATAGGCCAGGACGCGCTTGATGTCGGTCTGGGTCATGGCGATCGAGGCCGCGAGGAGCGCGGTGAAGATGCCGATCCCGGCGACCACCACCATCGCCTCGGGGGCGCTGGCGAAGATCGGGTTGGCGCGAGCCACGAGGTACACGCCAGCGTTGACCATCGTCGCGGCATGGATCAGGGCGGACACCGGCGTCGGGCCCTCCATCGCGTCCGGCAGCCAGACGTGGAGCGGGAACTGGGCGCTCTTGCCCATCGCGCCGGCGAACAGCAGGAGGGCGACGATGGCAACCGGGATCGGGAAGGGCGATCCGCACGACGCACCGGAGACGTCGAGGCACGGGTTGCCGCCCGTGAACGGGTGCGTCAGCGCCTGGATCGAATCGCGGATGTTCAACGTCCCGGTATTGACCCAGATGGCCATGATCCCGAGCGCGAAGCCGACGTCGCCGACGCGGTTGACGATGAACGCCTTCTTGCTGGCGAGCGCCGCGGAGTTCTTGCGGTACCAGAACCCGATAAGCAGGTAGCTCGACAGGCCCACGAGCTCCCAGGCGACGAAGACCGTCAGCCAGCTGTCCCCGAGGACCAGCAGGAGCATCGAGAACATGAACAGGTTCAGGTAGGCGAAGAACCGCCAGTAGCCCGGGTCGTGGCTCATGTACCCGATCGAGTAGACGTGCACGAGCAGGCCGATCGTCGTGACCACGATGAGCAGGCAGGCCGTCAGGTTATCGACGAAGAAGGCCGCCTCGATGTGGAAGGCGCCGGCTGGGATCCAGTCCCACAGCTTGACCGTGTGGCCTTCCTCGCCGAACCCGCCAGTGAGGGCGGTGAACACGACGACCATCGCGATCACCCAGGCAAGGGCCACGGCGGCGACCGGCACGATGTGGGCCTGCTTGCCGAGCCGCCGACCGACGGCGGCGGTGAACAGGAAGCCGACGATCGGAAGGATGGCGATGAGCGGGATCAGCGTGTCCATGCTCAGCGCCGCATCGCGTCGTACTCGTCGACCAGTGGCGTCTTCCGGTTGCGGTAGATCGCGATGATGATCGCGAGGCCTACCGTCGCCTCGGCCGCGGCGACCGCGATGACCATCAGGGCGATGATCGAGCCGTCCGCCTTGAGGTCCGGGATGAACGACCCGAACGCGACGATCGCGAGGTTGACGCCGTTGAGCATCAGCTCGATCGACATCAGCATGCTGATCGCGTTGCGCCTGGCGAGGAACCCGAACGTCCCGATCGCGAACAGCGCGCCGGACAGCACGAGGTAGGCGTCGAGGGAGTTCGCGAGGCCCATCAGGCGGGGTCCTCGTCTTCTCGCTTGGCGATGAAGATGCCGCCGATCACCGCGGCGAGCAGCAGCACGCTCACGACCTCGAACGGCAGCACGTAGTCACGGAACAGGATCCGCGCCAGGGTGTCCGTGGCGAGGCGCAGGCGGGTCGATGCTTCGCCCCAGTCCGTGGCGCTCACGCCGAGCGCGATCAGGACGACGAGGATGATCGCCGCGACCGCCGCGGGCGCCGCCTGGGTCTGGAAGACGAGCTTCGCGGGCGCGGCCTTGGACTGCGTGAGCATGATCGCGAACAAGATCAGGACGCTGATCGCGCCGATGTAGACGATGACCTGTGCCGCGGCCATGAGCGGGGCGCCGACCACGACGTAGATGCCGGCCAGCGCGAGGAACGCGACGATCATCGCCAGGCCGCAGCGGATGATGTCGCGCATCGTGACGACCATGAGGGCCGACACGAGCATCAGGGTCGCGAGGGCCGCGAACAGCGCATCGTCAACGGAACCGCCGCCGAACACGAAGATGAGCAGGGCCGGCGTGGTGACGACCGCACCGGCAACCGCGGCGCCCAGCAGGTACAGCCAGCCTCGCATCGGTCGGCTACTTGTTGTGCGCGTGCGTGCCGCCCGCGCCACCGTGGTCGTGGCCATGCCCGCCGGCCATGAGCGCGGAGCCGTTCCCGTTGCCATTGCCGCCTGTTGCGGTGACCGACGCCGGGAGCATCGGGAGCAACTTCGCGCGATCGACGAACCGGCCTTCTTCCACGGCCCGCTGGAGCCAGTCGCGCTCGCGGCGGATGTACGTGACCTCGGTTTCGCGATCGATGGAGGCGAGCGCCATCAGGTCGATCGTCGGTTCCTCGCGGCTGGTATGGGCGAGCTCGAACTCGCCACCGTCGCGCAGGGCATCGTACGGGCAGGCATCGACGCAGATGCCGCACAGGATGCAGCGGCTCTCGTCCACCTCGTACTTCTGGAGTACGCGGGGCTTCGGCATGAGCGCACCGGTCGGGCACGTTTCCGCGCACCGGCCGCAAGACACGCACGGGGTGTCATTCAGGCTCATGTCGAGTGGCGTCGTGACGAGGGTGTCGAAGCCGATCCGCATGAAGTCGTAGCAGGCGGCCCCCACGACCTCGGCGCAGACGTTGGCGCATCGCCCACAGTCGATGCAACGGGACGGCTCGCGGAGGATGAACGCGTGGCTGTCGTCCCGGATGTAGTCGTGGTTGATGCCGGTGAACCGGTTCTCGGTCACGCTCCGGTAGCCGGCGCCCTGGTTGTGCTGCGGCTCGAGTGTCTGGAGGGTCGTTCCGTACTCGATTCCGAGCCGGCGCAGGTCGCAGAACCCGATCGCCTCGCAGGTGCACTGGAGGCAGCGGCTGGATTCCGCCACGATCTCCGACGTCGAGTAGGGGATCTCGTATTCGACGTAGCTCTTGTTGCGTTCCTCGGCCTCGAGGGCCTTCATCCGGTAGCGCGGCTCCTTGACCTCGGCCGTGAACGGCACGATCGACAGGAACTCCGGCTGCGGCTCGGCGAGGGTCTGGCGGGTCTTGATCTCGGACAGGTCGTGGCCCCGGAGGTAGGCATCGGCGGCGTAGGCCGACCGCCGGCCCTCGGCGATCGCCTGGACGACGGTTGCGGCACCGATCCGGACGTCACCGGTGGCGAACACACCGCGCCGGGCGGTCTCGAACGTCACCGCGTCGGCCTGGAGCCGCTTGTTGCGGGTCGCCGTGGGTCCGGTGGATCCGGGTCCGATCCAGGTGAGGTCGGGGCCCTGGCCGATCGCCAGCAGGACCCGATCGCACGGGATCGTGAACTCGGTGCCCGGCGCTGGTTCGGGACGGCGTCGGCCGGAGGCGTCGGGCTCCCCGAGGGCCATCCGGATGAACTCCACGCCGGTGACGTTGCCCTGCTTGTCGGTCAGGACGCGGGTCGGGCCGGCCTGGAAGATGGCGATCACGCCCTCCTCGATGGCTTCGTGGACCTCGCCGGCTGCCGGCATGTCCTTCATGTCGCGGCGATAGACGAGGGTCACTTCCTTGGCGCCCTGGCGGATCGAGGTCCGGGTGCAGTCCATCGAGGTGAAGCCGCCGCCGATCACGACGACCCGCTTGCCGACGTGATCCGGGTAGGGCAGGCCGAGGGTCGCGGTGCGCAGGTATTCGAGGCCGTCGAGGACCTCGGCCGCGTCCTCGCCGGGCACGCCCAGCGTGTTGGTGTCGTAGCAGCCGATGGCCACGATGACCGCATCGAAGCCCTGGAACTGGAGGTCGTCCAGGGTGAAGTCGCGCCCGAGCCCCTGGTTGCAGACGATCTTGCCGCCGAGCCGGGTGACCGACTCGTACTCGGCCTCGAGGACCTCGACCTTCGGCAGGCGGTACTGCGGGATCCCGTAGCGGAGCATGCCGCCCGGGGCCGGGTCGCGCTCGAAGACCGTGACGTCGTGGCCGCTCAGGAGCAGGTAGTACGCGGCGGCCATGCCGGCCGGACCGGACCCGATGACGGCGGCCTTCCGGCCGGTCGATGGCTGGATCTCGAACGGGACCGGCGGGTCGATGCCGTCGTCGAGCATCTGCTTGATGACCTGGTCGCCGGCGTAACGATGGCTGTCCCGGATGGCGATGGCCTCGTCCACCTCGTCCCGCCGGCAGTGGTCCTCGCAGGGGGCGGGGCAGACCCGTCCGAGGACGGATGGGAACGGGATCGTGCGCTTGAACACGCGAGTCGATTCGCGCCAGTTGCCCTCGGCGTTCTGCTTGAGGAAGCCCGGGATGTCGATGTGGCTGGGGCACTTGTTCTGGCAGGGCGGCAGGCAGTAGGCGTTGTGGTCGGAGAAGATCAGCTCGAGGTTGGTCCGGCGAAGGCGACGGAGCTCCTCGGTCTGGGTCTGGACCTTCATGCCGTCGTCGCAGGTCCGCGAGCAGCTGATCGGCGGGTGCTCCTCGCCCTCGACCTCGACGACGCACATCCGACAGGCCCCGAAGCCCGGGAGCTTGGGTTCGTAGCACAGGGTCGGGATCTCGATCCCGTTGTCCCGGCAGACCTCGAGGATCGTCTGGCCCTCGAGGCCCTCGACGATCCGCCCGTCCACCTCGATCCTGATGGCGGCCGTGGACTGGGGGCGCTGCGGGGACTGGGTCGTGAGCAGCCGCTCGGCCAGCGACTCGTCCTGGGGCACGATCGTGTCCAGGACGGCCGGCCTGTCCGGGCGAGACTCGGGGCGCGTGATCAGATCAGCCAAAGTCGGGGCCTCAGTGCGTCGCGCCGGCTGTCATCGCGATCGGATGACAGACGCCCGCGGGGCAGGAGCTGCGCTCGAGATGCTCGTCGAGTTCCGCTCGAAAGTATCGCATCCCGCTGACCAGCGGGAGTGTCGTCAGGCGCTCGTGGTCGCACAGGGCGGATCCGACGATGTCCGAGGCCAGGTCGGTCAGGAGATCGAGGTCGCCCGCGCGTGACGTCCCGAAGGCCAGGCGATCGCCGATCTCCGACAGCCGCCGCGTCCCGATCCGGCACGGGATCGTCTTGCCGCAGGCCTCGTCCGCGCAGTAGCGGGTCAGGACCCGGGCGAGATCCACGATGCAGGCCCGGTCGTCCGCGACGATGACGGACCCGGAGCCGATGTGGGCGCCGGCGCTCTTGAGGGCATCGAACGTGTACGGGATGTCGAGCGCGTCAGGGGGCAGGATCCCACCCGACGGCCCGCCGACCAGCACGGCCTTCAGGGATCGCGCCCCACTCGGCGTGCCGGCCAGTCCGGCGACGTCGCGCAGCTTCGTGCCCATCGGGACCTCGGCGACGCCGGAGGCCTCGGGCCCGCGGACCTGGACGAGGATCGTCCCGGGGCACTCCGCCGCCCCGATCTTCGCGAAGGCCTCGGACCCGTTGACCACGATCCACGGGATCGCCGCGAGGGTCTGGACGTTGTGGACGACCGTCGGGAGGCCGCGCAGGCCGCGGGTCGCAGGATGGGGCGGGCGCTGCTCCGGCTGGCCGCGCTTGCCCTCGAGGGCCTTGAGCAGGATCGTCTCCTCGCCCAGCAGGTAGGCGCCCTGCACGGTCCGGACCGTCATGTCCAGGTGCCTGCCCGGCCCGAAGGCGTCGTTGCCGACGAGCCCGGCGTCCTGCGCGGCGGCCACCGCCGCCTCGAGGACCCGGATCGTGGTCGTCGCGTCGGCACGGACTGCGATGATCGCCTCGGCCGCGCCGATCGCGAAGGCGGTGATCGCGAGGCCCTCGATGACCGCGAACGGGTTGCGCTCCATGAGGATCCGATCGGTCACCGACGAGGGGTCGGCCCCGTAGCCGTTGGCCACGACCACGCGGCTGCTCGCCTCGGTCGCGCTCGCCGAGCGCCACTTGTCGGCTGCCGGGTACCCCGCCCCGCCGCGGCCACGCAACCCAGATGCGCCGATCGCGGCGGTCGTGCCGGTCGCCCCGAGGTCCCGCATGACGAGGCGCAGGCCGGAGAAGGCGCCAGCGGTCATGGCGGCATCCAGATCGGTCGCGTCGGCCGGGGCGGTGCGCGGCAGGAGGATCGCCGGCCAGCCCTTCGGCGTCTTGAGGATCGTCGCGTCGGTCATGCGTCGCCGCCTGGGCGCCCGGTGAGGGAAGCGCCAAGACTCGCCAGGAACGCGGCCTCGTCGGGCCGTCGCTCGCTGATCGCCGTGGCCTGCGCCGTCACCGTCGGCGGCTCGAACCGGAGATGGCCGTAGAACGAGGCGGTGCCGTAGATCTGGGCGTACCAGGTGCCCGTGACCTGGCTGATTCGCTTGAGCGCGCCGACCGGCAGGTAGCCATAGTGGGCCTGGGTCGCCTCGAGGATCGGCAGCAGGTGGGCGGGATCGTGGTCGAACGTCTCGAGGATGTCGTCCACGGGCCCGACATCGACGCCCTCGAAGTGGTCGTAGGCCGGGTCCGGCACGGTGCGACCGGAGCGCCGAAGGGCCGATTCCTCGCGTCGCTCGCCATACGTCTCGGCCGCGCCCCAGTGGACGTGGAACCGGCCCTTGGTGTCCATGCCGCCCATGTCGATGCATTCGATCGGGCAGGCCTGGGCGCACTGGAAGCAGGTCTCGCACTTCAGCGTGCCGTACTCGTCGTACAGCAGCTGGAGGCGGCCACGGAACTTCGGCGGGATGTCCGCCTGGACCTCGGGGTAGCGAATCGTGGCCTTCGGCTCGAAGAACCGACGCAGGGTCAGCGCCATCCCGCGAACGAGGCCGAGTCCCGGAACGAGGCTCATCGAACGGACCTCACGAACCGACGATCACGACCGCGGCGGCGGTCACGAACAGGTTGAGGAGCGCGGCGGGCAGGAGCCACTTCCAGGCGAAGCCCATGAGCTGGTCGATCCGGACCCGCGGCAGCGTCCCGCGCATCCAGACGAACAGGAAGACGAAGGCAAAGGTCTTGGCCATGAACCAGACGAGCCCGGCGACCCAGTCGAAGCTGACGTACGCCCAGGCGAAGGTCAGCCCGCCGGCGACGACGTTGAACAGCACGAACCCGATGATCAGCGCGACCCACCAGCGCATCGAGCTGCGCACCAGGTAGAACGGCGCCGCGAGGACCAGCGTCCCAATGAGCGGGGCGAGCCCGATCACGAACAGCAGCGGAATGCCCAGCGAGCCCGGATCCAGCGCGATCGAGAACGGCGTCGCGATGTGGAAGCTCGGGATGACGGCGCCGACCACGCCGTTCAGCACGTTCACGAGGGCATCGATGTCGAACGGGGCGTTCCAGCCGCCCAGGAACAGGACCACCGTGAGCGCCGACATGATGAACACGTTCACGTACTCGGCGAAGAAGAAGAAGCCGAAGCGCATGCCCGAGTACTCGGTCGCGAAGCCGGCGACGATCTCCGAGTCGGCCTCGGTCAGGTCGAACGGCGTCCGGTTCGCCTCGGCGGTCGCGGCGATGAAGAAGATCACGAACCCGAGCGGCTGGCGGAACACGTACCAGTCGGTGAACCAGCCCGACTGCTGCATGACGATCTGGTTGAGGCTCATCGTGCCGGCCAGGATCAGCAGGCCGACGACCGACAGGGTGAGCGGGATCTCATAGCTGATGATCTGGGCCGCGGAACGCAGGCCGCCGAGCAGGGAGTACTTGTTGAAGCTCGACCAGCCGCCCATCAGCAGGCCGACGACGCCCATCCCGCCGACCGCGAAGAAGTAGAGCAGCCCGATGTTGAAGTCCTGGCCCGCCATCCCCGGCGCGAACGGGATGACGAGGAGCGTCATGACCGCCGCGCCGTAGGTCACGACCGGAGCCCAGGTGAAGACGATCGAATCAGCGCCCGTCGGCGTGAAGTCCTCCTTGATCAGGACCTTGAGCCCGTGGACCACCGACAGGAGCGACCCCCACGGCCCGACGCGGTCCGGGCCGACCCGCAGGTTCATGAGCGCAATGACCTTCATCTCGAGGTAGATGTTGAGGAAGGCGATCGGGATCGTGATGACCAGGATGATCGTCGCGGCCACGAGGAACCGGATGAACCACAGGTTCGCCAGGATCAGGTCCCAGATCGGGCCGCCGAGCACGATGATGAACGCGATGAGCCCGGCTGTGAGCACGGCCAGCAGCGGAATCAGCGTGAACACGATCTTGCCGGGCAGCGTCAGCCGGCCCCAGGTCCGGGACAGCGCCGTCATTCGTGACCGCCCTCGGGCGTGCCCCGGCCAAGGCGGCGGCGAGCACACGAGCGAGCGCACTCCAAGGTGCGTGAGCGAGGGCGCGGAGCCGCCAACGCAGGCCCGGGCCGTTCGAGGGCGGTCACTTGTCGACTCCGCCCATCACCGGGTCGAGGCTGGCCATGACGGCCATCGTGTCGGCGATCAGGTTGTTTTTCATCAGCAGCCCGACGGACTGGAGGTGGATGAAGCTCGGGTCGTGGATCCGCATCCGGAAGGGCTGGTCGGTTCCGTCGCTGATGGCGTACGTCGCGTACTGCCCTCGCGGACCCTCGATGGCGGCGTAGGCGCGCCCCGGCCGCGGCCGCAGCAGGCGCGGCAGCTTGGCCATGATCGGGCTGTCGGGCATCTGGTGGAGGCACTGGTCGATGATCCGCAGGCTCTGCTTGATCTCCTCCATTCGCAGGAGGTAGCGGGCCAGCGAGTCGCCTTCGGAGCGCGTCGGAATGTCGAAATCGAGCTCCGGATAGATCGAGTACGGGTGGGCGCGCCGGACGTCGAACGGGCTCCCGGTCGCGCGCAGGTTGGGTCCGCTCATGCACATGCTGAGGGCCGTCTCGGTGTCGATGACCCCGAGCCCGCGAGCGCGTCGGACGAAGATCTCGTTCTCGTTCAGGAGGGTGAGGTTGGACTCGATCTGACCGGTCGCGCGGCTCATCCAGTCCCCGAGCCGGCTCATGAAGTCGTGGTTGAGGTCGCCGTTCACCCCACCGATCCGGAAGTAGTTGAAGAGCATCCGCTGTCCCGTCAGCGCGGCCAGCATCTCGACGATCTCGTCCCGCTCGATGAACGACCACAGGATCGGCGTCAGCCCGCCGAGATCGAGCGCGAACCAGCCCATGAAGAGCGCGTGGCTGGCGATGCGATTGAGCTCGCCGGACAGGACGCGGATGTACTCGGCACGGCGCGGGACCTCGACGTCGAGGAGCTTCTCGAAGGCCATCACCGGCGACCACTCGCAGAACAGGGAGCTGATGTACTCGAGCGGATCGACCTGGCTGATGACCTGGTGGTAGTCGGCGTTCTCGCACAGCTTCTCGACGCCACGATGGAGGTAGCCGAGCACCGGGTCCAGGTCGACGACCTTCTCGCCGTCGAGCTTCAAGACGACGCGCAGGACCCCGTGCGTCGATGGGTGCTGCGGGCCCATGTTGAGGAACATCTCGCCATCGCCGAGCGTGTAGAACTCGGCCTCGCGCTCCGTGCGCGGCGGGTACGGCGGGATCGGCTCGAACGCCCCGATCTGGTCATCGAGCATGACCCGCGGGTCGTCGGCCGACGCGTGCTGGTGGGGACCGGCGGTCGTGGTCATCGGTGCCCTAGGCCTTCACGCGGCGGATCGTGCCGGCCGGCGCGCCCTGCGGGGCGTGGCTGCGTTCCATGTGTCGGACGCCGCCACCGGGAGACCGCGCGGCGTCATCGGGCAGGAAGAAGTCCTTGCGAAGCGGAAAGCTCGTGTAGTCGGGTGGCATGTAGATCCGCCGGAGGTCGCGGTTGCCCTCGAACACGATCCCGAACATGTCGTACGCCTCGCGCTCCATCCATTCGGCGCCCTTCCACAGGAACGTGATCGACGGGGTCCGTGGGTCGTCGCGCGGGATCCGGTCGGCGACGACCCGGAGCCAGTCCGACGTGGTTTCGCTCCAAAGGTGATAGACGACCTGCATGTGATCGCCGGTATCGACGCCCGCGAGGTCCGACAGCATGAGGAATCCGAACTCCGGCTCGTCGTGGAGCGCGCGGAGGACGTCCGGCGCGGCGCCGGCTGGGATTCGCAGCTCGGTCTCGTCGTGCCGCTGCCGGATCGGACCGGAGGCGATGTCGCCGAACCTGGCCTGCAGGCGTGCCTTGAGCGCTCGATCCACCGCGTCAGACTCCCGGGGGTACGGTCGGCCCGATGGCCCGATCCGCCCACTGGCCGCGACGATCCTTGACGAGCTGCTGGAGCTTCATCATCCCGTAGATGAGCCCCTCCGGCCGCGGTGGGCAGCCCGGGATGTAGACGTCAACCGGCATGACCCGGTCGATCCCCTCGATCGTGCTGTAGCTCCGCTTGTAGCGGCCGCCGGAGCAGGTGCAGTCGCCCATCGCCACGCACCACTTCGGCTCGGGCATCTGCTCCCAGAGGCGGACGAGCGGCCCGGCCATCTTCGTGGTCAGCGTACCGGCAACGATCAGGACGTCGGCCTGCCGGGGCGACGCGCGGAACGGGAACATGCCCCAGCGATCCATGTCGTTCTTCGAGGTCGCCGCGCTCATCATCTCGATCGCACAGCAGGCGAGGCCCGACAGCAGCGGCCACAGGCTGTTCGCTCGAAGGAGGTCGAGGACGACGTCGGCCCGGGCCGGGATCACCTCGAGCATGCCCGACCAGCGGGCGTCATCCCGGCGCGACACGTCGCTCGCGGCGAGCTCCGCGAGGTGGGCCACGCCGCTCTCCCGTCCGCTGTCGTAGGCGGCGCCCTCGGCCGAGGTCCAGAGGTCGTTCCGGACGACGATGGGGGCGGTCAGCGCGGACTCGCCCGGCACGATCAGGGCGGTGCCCGCCGAGCCTTCGCCGCTCCCGGCCCCGGTCGAGCGCTCGATCGCGCCGTCGTTGTCGCTCATCGCCACGTCAGCACGCCCTTCCGCCAGGCATAGGCCAGGCCGACAAGGAGGATCCCCACGAATACGAGCATGCTCACGAACCCACCCAGCAGGATGTCCCGGAAGACCACCGCCCACAGGTAGATGAAGATGACCTCGATGTCGAACGCCACGAACAGCAGGGCGTAGATGTAGAACGACAGGCCGAATCGACCGTGGGTATCGCCGAACGTGTCGATGCCGGATTCGTAGGGCAGGCCCTTGTGGACGTCACCGCGATTGCGATGCGACAGAAGCCACGCGGCGCCAAACGTCAGGAACGTGAACGACACGGCTGCGATGGCGAACCCGACGATGTACCAGATCCCGGTCAACCGATCCTCACTCCAAACGGCGCCGGTCGCGGGCGACGCTCGCTGCTGGGCGGCAACGTCCATGGGCTGGACGACGCTGGTGGCCTGTCCGACTGGCGCACGGGCACGCCTGTCGCCCATCGGCATTCTATCAGGGGTACCCGGTCCGGCAGCGTGCTCGCACGGCACCGCCGGGAAGGAGCGAGGGAGGGTCGAAGGGCGGTCTGCACCGAGCGCGCGTGCAAGATCACAGACCGCCCTTCGTCGTGCACCCCGACGAGGGGTTGAACCGGAATGTGGCGGCTCGGGGACCGGCGATGCAATAGGTAACGTTACCTAGTCAGACTGCACCGCTCCCCTCAGGAGGACACCAGCTGGCGCGGGCTGAACCGCACCGGGGCCGTGCCCTGGGTGCCGGTGTCGCGCCGGGCGGGATCAGGCACGGGCCATCCGGAATTCGAGGCCCCGCAGGGGTGGCCCGGCGAGCTCGCGACCGAAGAGCATCACCGCAAACCGTCCAGTGGCCGCGGGATCGAGGAGGCGGAACAGGGCCGAGCGAGCCTCGAGATACGAACCGAGCTCGGTCGTGCGGTCGGACTGGAGGGACACCAGGAGGTCGCCGGCGCCGAGCCCGGTCAGGAACTCGGCCTGGGTCGTGGTTCCCAGATGGGCGAGGCCCGCGGCCGTGGCAGCGCGCTCGACGGCGGTCAGGTCCACGTGCGCGGTCAGGTCCTGTCGACCGACGTTCCGGAACGGATCGTCGTGGACGCGATGGCGGGTGTACGCACGCAGCAGGCTCCCCCGATCGGGCGCGTACAGCGCCGGCGCCGGGTGACCGTAGTCGACGAGCAGCACGAGACCGCGCTCGAGGCCGGCGGCCGCGCCGGCAACCCAGCCATCGACCTCGAGGCAGACCTCGGCCGGCTGGCCTGCGGCCAGCTCGACCCCCTCAGCCTCGAGCCGAGCCGCGAGGTCCCGGGTCGAGGGGTCGCCCTCGATCGATTCGAAGCCGCCGTCGGCTCCGATGGCGACGAGGAGCTCCCGAACGGTGCCGTCCCGCGCCCCGACGACCCGGTGGACCGGCAGCGCATCGATGACCTCGTTGGCGATCACCGCACCGATGATCGGACGGCCGTCGTCGGGCTCGAGGATATCGTCAGCGCCGACGGCCGCCAGCCGGGCTCTGACCTGGTCTTCGCGGGCTGCCGCCCGCTCCGCGATCCGATAGCGGATTCCCCCTCGGAGCGCGGAGCCGCTCCGCGTCAGGCCCTCCACGATGCCCGCGGCAAGGGCGCCGGACCCGGCGCCGTACTCGCGAACGGTGAAGGTCGCCGGGCGCCCCAGCCGCTCCCAGACCTCGTCGAGCTGGCGCGCCACGGTCCAGCCGAAGATCGGGTGCGATTCGGGCGCGGTGAGAAAGTCGGCCTCGCGGCCCGGGCCGCGGGACCCCGTCGCGTAGTAGCCGTGGTCCGGCTGGTACAGCGCCAGGTCCATGAACCGGGCGAAGGTCATCGGGCCGCTCGAGGCGATCTCGGCGCGGATCATGGCCACGAGGGCCGGATCGTCCCCCGGCTCGGGAGCCGGTTGGAGATCGGCTGCCCGCCGCAGGGCGATCCTCGGCTCGTCGGTCATTGCCCCGACCCCGGGTCCTCGTCGTCGGCCGCGGGGGCCCGCAGGGCGAGGCGGAGACCCGGACCGACCAGCGTGTGCCCGCCCAACACGATCGGGACCCGGGACCCGGCGGCCGAGGCGGTCAGCGCACGCAGCCACGGATCGGCGATCCGATCGTGGAGCAGCAGGTCACTGGCAAATCGATCCTCGGCGGTCGGCCAGGCCAGCTCGTCGCGCCCGAACCGATGGGCCATGAGGACGCGCGTGTCGATTACCGCGGCATCGGCCAGCGCTTCGATGAGCGTCGCGAGGGTGTCCGGTCCGTCCCGGTCGAGGAGGAGCCCGAGGGTCGAGCGCACCGGTCGTTGAT
>SCTE01000113.1 GCA_004298915.1 Chloroflexota bacterium
CGTTCGAATCGATCCTCGGGATCGACGCGGCGGCCATCGCCGGTGGCGACCACGTGACCTACACGAAGGACGCTGGCGAGGCGATCGCCATGGTGGACGGCCGCGTCGATGGTGCCGACGCAGCCTTCCTGCTCGACCCGACGCCGGCCGCCGATATCCTCGCGGTTGCCGCCGACGGCGACGTCATGCCCCAGAAGAGCACGTACATCTATCCGAAAGCCATCACCGGCCTCGTCATCAACCCGCTGGAGGGGTGAGCATGCCCGACCTGACACCTGACGACATCCTCGCCCGCGCCCAGGCTCCCGCAGTCAACGGTCGACCAATACGCAAGGACGAGATCGAGCTGGACGAGCGGGGCATCTACGTCGAATCGTGGCTGCCCGAACGTCGCTCGCGACGCAAGCCGCTCCTGTTCGTCCACGGCGAGCTGGGCGGATCCTGGGTCTGGGAGCGCTACCTCGGCTACTTCGCCGGGCGGGGCTGGGAAGGTCATGCGCTGAACCTGCGCAATCACCACTGGAGCCAGACGGCGGACCCGGCCGAGCTGTCGTTCGAGATGTTCGTCGAGGACGTGGCGTCGGTCATGGCGCGCCTCGGGCCGGGCGTCGTGGTCGTGGGACACGGCATGGGCGGCCTCCTCGCGCTCAAGGCGGCGGAGCGCCAGCCGCTCGCGGGCCTCGTGCTTATCGCCTCCGAGGCGCCCGGCGATATCCGGCTGCCCGCCCACCAGCACGAGCTCCGGGACATTCCCGAACTGTACGGCAAGGCCATGATCGGGTGGGAGACGCTGCCCGAGCGGCTCCAGCGCGACCACCGGGACCTGTCGATTGCCGACATCCTGCGGATCCAGCACCTCATGGGCCAGAAGCCGCATGAATCGGGGCGGGCCAGGCGGGCCGTCCTGCGCGGGATCCGCGTCAACCGGGCGTCACTCGAGGGTGTCCCGCGGCTCGTCATCGGCGGTGGCCTCGACCTGCAGGTGCCGGTCGAGATGGGGGAGCGGATCGCGGAATGGCTCGACGCCCCGTACGAACCGTTCGGCGCCCACTCCCATTACGGGCTCGTCGTCGGCGAGGACAGCTACCAGCAGGTCGCCGAATCGATCCGCGCGTTCCTCGAAGTGAATCGCCTCTGACCGGGGGCCGGTTTCAGGGTCATTTGGTATCATCCGCCGCTCACGCAGTCCGCGTGACCCAGGCCGCATTCGTCTAGAGGCCCAGGACACCGCCCTCTCAAGGCGGAGATCACCGGTTCGAATCCGGTATGCGGTACCAGACTCAACGTGCGACGGCCCGATCCGCCCGGATCGGGCCTTCTCGTTGCCGCCCATCGGACGGCCCGTCGGCGGACTGCTGGGCGGTGCGTTGGAGCACCGACCACGACGATTCGATCTTGCCGAGCGAAGGCGCGGGCGCGATGCTGTTGATCCCTGCATGACCCTGTCCCGGTCGTGCGTGGAGGGAACAGGAGGAGTGGGATGAACCGCTCGATCGCGCTGGGCGCTGCCCTTGCCGCCGTTGTCGGACTCTCAGCCGCCGGAGGGGTGGCCGCCCACGCCGACCATCAGACCACCTCGGTCAGATGGCACCCGCAGACCGGAATGTCCGGCGCGGTCGCGCCAGACGCGCAGGCGATGCTCGTTCGCCGGCCCAATGGCGTGAGCTTCAGCATCCGGACTCAACAATTGCGCCGCCACCACGCCTACACCGTCTGGTTCGTGGTGATCAACAACCCCGCGGCCTGCGTGGCAAGGCCGTGCTCGGGGCCGGACATCCTGCTGAATCCCGCCACCGATTCGCAGGTCTCGTATGGCGGCGGGCACGTCAGCGGCGGAAGCGGCATCGCCGGCTTCGCCGGGGCGTTTCAGGCGGGAACAATCGAAGGTTGGCTCCCTGATGGTGGCCTCTGGGATCCGATGACCGCCGAGATCCAGTTGGTGCTCAACGATCACGGCCCGATGCTGCCCGCCTACATGCCGGAGATGACTCACACGTATCG
>SCTE01000114.1 GCA_004298915.1 Chloroflexota bacterium
GTCGCAAGGGCGGCGCCGGGCCGGGCGATGACCCAGAGGCGGATGTCCACCCGGTCGCCGTGCGTCCGGACCGCCACCGACGGGCCGAGGAAGAAGGAGCGCCAGGTCGGGCCCGACCGCGCCACGCGCAGGACGCCGGGCACCTCGAGCGCCGCGAGGCGTGTCATCTCGACGATGACACCGCGACCGACCGACAGCGCCGGGCCGGTCATGCGCTCGCCTCCGCAGGAACGACCGGGTCGGCCGGCCCGGCTGCGACCGCGGTCCCCTGCTGGAGGGCCGCGGCGATGAGATCCGGGACCCCGGTCCTGGCCGTCTCCGCGGCCACGCCGCAGCCGAAGCCGATCATCCGCCGGCGGGCGCTGCCGTGGGTGATGATCACCGACCCCCGGACGCCCAGGAGGGGCGAGCCGCCGGCCCGCTCGTAGTCGAAGACCGATCGGATCCGCCCGATCGAGGGTCGGAACAGGAGATAGGCCAGGCGCCCGCGGATCGACCCCCCGAACTCGGCTCGGAAGAGGTCGAAGATGAACGTCGAGAGACCCTCGAAGAACTTGATGACGACGTTGCCCGCGACCGCGTCGGTGACCACGACGTCGGCCTGCGAGCCGGTCAGGTCGCGCCCTTCGACGTTGCCGACGAAGTTGAGCCCGGACAGGTCGAGGAGCTCGGTCGCCTGCTGGATCCGCAGGTCGCCCTTGCCCTTCTCCTCGCCGATCGACAGGAGCGCGACCCGCGGATTCTCGATGTGCAGGACGCGCTCGGCGAAGATCGCCCCCATCCGGGCGTACTGGGCGAGGTTCTCGGCACTCGAATCGGGATTCGCGCCGATGTCGAGGAGGACGAAGGGTGCCCCGTGGCGGATCATCTGGACCGCGAGGGCCGGCCGATCCACGCCCGGGAGGCGGCCGATTCGCAGGACGGCGGCGGCCATCGCGGCGCCGGTGTGGCCGGCGGTCATGACCGCGTCGGCGTCGCCGTTGCGAACGAGCTCGCAGGCGACGAGGACCGAGGCGTCCTTCTTCTCGCGCAGCGCGCGGGCGGGGTGCTCGTCCATCTCGATGACCTGCGACGCGTGGACGATCGTCACGTTCGCCGGCAGGTCACCGCCGATCGCCCGAAGGCGTGCCTCGTCGCCGACGAGGAGGACGCGATCCTCGGGATGGGCCCGGGCATGGTCGAGGGCCCCGGGCACGACCTCGGTCGGGCCGTGGTCCCCGCCCATCGCATCGACGGCGATCCGGACCCCGGCGGCGTCCAGTTCCGGCGCAACGGCGAGGCTGGTCACCGGATCAGTTCGCGGGCTCGTCCTTGGACGTCTTCAGCTCGAGGACCGGTCGACCGCCGTAATAGCCACAGTTCGGGCAGGCCCGATGGCCCTGCTTCGGCTGGTGGCAGTGCGGACACTCCTCGAGCTTCGGGAGCTCGATGGCGAGATGCGCCCGGCGATCCCCCTGTCGAGCGTGCGAGGCTCGTCTCTTTGGCACACCCATGGTGTCGTGTTGCTCCTTTCGATGGCCCGTCACCGCGTGATGGCCGCGTCCGTCGCGTCGCGCACCGCGACGCCGCATTCAGGTTCATAGGACTGCTGGCCCGGGGCGCAGAGGCGAGGGACCGAGCGCGGAGTCTACTCGGTCTGGGCGTCGGCGTCGACCTGAAAGCCGCGGAGCGCTGCCAGCCGGGGGTCGATGTCGTCGGCGTCGTGGGCCTCGTGTCCGTCCGCCAGTCGTGCCCCGCACTCGGGGCACAGCCCGGGACAATCCGGCCGGCAGAGCGGCGCGATCGGCGCCGTCAGCGAGATGCCCTCCCGCAGGAGGGGCTCGAGGTCCAGCTCGTGGTGGTCCGTGAGCCGGGCGACGTTGGGCTCGACGCTCGCGTCCAGGATCGCCCCGGTCGCGACGTCAATACGCGGCAGGACCTCCTCGCGGATGGCGACGTCCAGTGGCACGGTCGCCGGACCGAGGCATCGAGCGCACTCCATCGCCAGCGCCGTCCGGAGATCGCCGGAAACGTACACGCCGCGATTCGTGCGCGACACCTCGAAGGCGCCCGAGATCGGGCCGGCCAGTGCGAGGTCGTCGTCGAGGGTGACTGTGGTCGGCTCGAGCTCGAACCGTCGGATGGACCCGGCGGCTTCGCCAAGGAACCCCGCCAGCGGGATCTTCAGGTCCTCGTCACCCATCACTGGTACGTGGGTGCGTCCTCGTCCAGGTCGCCGTCGTCATCGTCGAACGGTTCGCCGCCCTCATCGTCCGGTTCGGCGTCGTCATAGGACGACTCGACCTCGGCGGCGGCCAGGGCCGCCCGGCGCTCGTCGAGGACCGCGATCCCCTTCTGGACGCCGGCAAGGGCCTTGCCGACCTCGAGCTCGAGGGTCTCGAGCATGCCGAGCGCGTAGTCGTCGGCGCCGGCGCGCACTTGCTCGGCCTGGGTCCGGGCCTCCGCGATGATCGCCAGGCCCTCGGCCTCGGCACGCTCGAGGAGACCACGCTCGCCGATGAGGAAGGCGGCCTGCTCCTGGGCTCGGCTGATGATGTTGCGCGCCTCGTCCTCGGCCTTCTCGATGATCCGCTCACCCTCGGCGTTGATCCGCTTGGCCGCGCGGACCTCCTCCGGAATCGCCACCCGGAGCTGGTCGATGAGGTCGAGGACCCCGTCCCGGTCGATCACGGCGTTCCGGGTCAGCGGCAATGACTTGCCGGTCGCGATCAGGGATTCGAGCCGCTCGAGGAGGAAGATGATGTCCAGGGCGGGATCTCCAGCAGGGGCGGGTCAGGCGCGATTATCGCACGCTGGGTGGTGATTGATCGCGGGCGAACGCGGCGGCAATCGCCGCCCCGGCGACACGAGGCACCATGCCCGACACGTCCCCCCCGAATGAGGCGATCTCCTTGACGAGGCTCGAACTGACGTAGCCGTGCTCGACCGCGGTCATGAAGAAGACCGTGTCGAGATCGGGAGCGAGCTTGCGGTTGTTGTGGGCAAGCTGCATCTCGACCTCGAAGTCGGATACGGCTCGCAGCCCGCGCACGATCGAAATGCCGCCGTGGGCCCGCACCGCGTTGACGGTCAGCCCGTCGAACGTGACCACCTCCAGGCGATCC
>SCTE01000012.1 GCA_004298915.1 Chloroflexota bacterium
GCGTGGAGCGTCGATGCGGGCGCTCATGACGACCCCGGAGGAGAGCACGGCGTGGTTGACGGAGCGCCTCGAACAGTTCGGGGAGCGTCTCGGCGCCGTCCTGTTCCGGTTGCCCGAGAACGTGCATCGCCGGCCCGATGGCACCTCGGACCTGGCGATCCGACGGCTCCTGGCTGCCTGGCCGCGCGCGATCCCCCTCGTCATGGAGTTCATCCATGCCTCATGGCATGTCGACGAGACCTTCGCCGCCCTCCGTGAGGCCGGCGCGGTCCTGTGCACGACCGAGCTGCCGGATACGGACGCGCCACCCGACATCCGGGTCACCGGCACGGGCCTCTACCTGCGCCTTCGCCGGCACGATTACGCGCCCGACGAACTTCGAGCGTGGGCGGACCGCATCCAGCCGTTCCTCGACGCGGGTCACCCGGCCTTCGTCTTCTTTCGCCACGACGAGACCGGCCGTGCCGCCGAACTGGCCCTGGCGATGGCCGAACTGATGGATGGCGGCAGGGGCGGCGTCGAGGCTCCGGGCTGAGGCCCAGCCCCGGCCCCGGCCCGCCGACGGCGTGTCCGGGCCGGGCGGGCCGCGCGGGCCGTGGCTCAGCCGGCGCGGCTTCCCTCGGCGGGACCGAACGCCACGAGCAGGCTGAGATCCTCCTCGATGTCGTGGAACCGATGGACGACGCCGGCCGCGACGAACACCACGGATCCCGGCGCCACCGTACGCTCCTCGTCGCCGACGGTGATCGTGGCTCGACCGGCGATCACGTAGTACGCCTCGTCCTCGGCATGCGGACCCTGGGGATCGATGCCGCCCGCCGGCAGCTCGTACAGGCCGATCGACAGGTCCGGGCTGCGTAGGAACTCGAGATAGCCTCGACCGCTCGCCCGGCGGGCTGCGCGAAGGTCGTCCAATTCGAAGGCGTCCACGGGTTCCTCCGGTCCACTGGGGCTCGAAACGCGCCCTCATCGTAGAGTCAGGCGGTGAGACCACGCTTGCCGGACCGGGGGACCTTCGCGCTACCCGTGGTCGTGTTCCTGTGCCTCAGCGTCCTGGTGGCATCGTGCTCGACGCCGCCGACTGCTCCGCCGTCGGCGCCGGGCCCATCGCCTGCGGCCTCGGTTCTCCCGACCGCGTCCGGCGCCTCGCCCGCACCGACCGGCTCGACGAACGCGCCAACGCCCTCGCCAACGCCGGCGGCGACGCCCGCGCCGCCGTTCGTGCCCGAGGCGGTCTCGGTCACTCTCGATCCCGTGGCCAGCGTGGCCGGCGGGCCGCTCGCCTTTGCCGCGCCGCGGGATGGATCCGGACGGTTGTTCGTGGGCGCCAAGGACGGACGCGTCTGGATCCTCGACGGCGGATCGGTCTCGAGTTCAGCGCTGCTCGATATCCGGACGCTCGTCTCAACGGGCGGTGAGCAGGGCCTCCTCGGGCTCGCGGTCCACCCTGACTTCCCGGCCGACCCGCGGGTGTTCGTGGACTACACGGACACGGGCGGCGACACCGTGGTGTCGTCCTTCCGGATCAGCGCCGGCGATCCCGGGCGGCTGGATTCCGGGTCCGAGCAGTGGGTGCTCCGGGTCGCCCAGCCGTATCCGAACCACAACGGCGGCGCGCTGGCCTTCGGCCCCGACGGGATGCTCTACGTGTCACTCGGCGATGGCGGGAGCGGCGGCGACCCGGAGGGCAACGGCCAGCGCCTCGACACGCTCCTCGGCAAGGTCCTCCGGCTCGATGTCAGCATCCCGGCCGGCGGCCCGGCGACCTACCGGATCCCGCCCGACAATCCGTTCGTGAACCGGGCCGGAGCCCGGGGAGAGATCTGGCTCACCGGCCTGCGCAACCCGTGGCGGATGGCGTTCGACCGGGCGACCGGCGACCTGTGGATCGGCGACGTCGGGCAGGGTGACTGGGAGGAGATCGATGTCGCCCGGACCGGGGCGAGCGGGCTCAACTTCGGCTGGAACGTCATGGAAGGGGCCCACTGCTTCAGTCCCGCCCGCGGCTGTCCGACCACGGGGCTCGTCGGTCCGGTGACCGAATACGGCCACGACCTCGGCTGCACGGTGATCGGTGGCCTGGTCTATCGCGGGGCCGCGCAACCGCTCGTCGGGGGCTACGTCTTCGCCGACTACTGCTCCGGACGGATGTGGGCGATCCCGGCTGCCGGTGACGGACCCGTGGCGCCGGTTCGGGTCGGCACGGCGGGCTCGGGGATCGTCGCGTTCGGGGAGGACGCGGCCGGCGAGATGTATGCCGCCAATCTCGACGGGACGATCGCCCGGGTGATCGCCTCGACGCGCTAGGTGTTGTCGGGTCAGGCCTGTCCGGCAGGCGCCGCCACCGGCCGGTTCGGCGGGGCCATCGGACGGAGGTAGAGCCAGAGGACGCCGACGACATAGGCGACGTGGACGATGAACGTCAGCACCTCGGGCGACGCGCTGTAGCCGACGATCGCGCGCAGGAACTGGCCGATGCCCTCGTCGTGCGACAGGATGCCGCTGATGTCGAATGCCGGTTGCGCCCCGACCACCGAGATCCCGGACAGCCCCGCGGCCTCGATGAGCTCGTGGATCGCCTTCGACAGGAGTCCCGCGGCAATGAACACCAGGGCGATCCCGGTCCATCGGAAGAACTTGCGCAGGTCGACGGCCCGGCTGCCGCGATAGAAGCCCCAGCCGATGACCGCGGCGATCGCGAGGCCGATGAGCGCCCCGAGCGCGACGCTTCCGGCCGACGCGGTGAGGGACGTGGCCTGGCCGGCGAGGAAGAGCGCGGTCTCCACGCCCTCGCGGATCACGGCGGTGAACGCGAGGACCGCGAGGCCCCAGCCCGTGCCCTCGCCGAGGGTCCTGTCGACGGCCGACTGGAGCTCGCCCTTCAGGCCGGCTGATTGCCGGCGCATCCAGAAGAGCATCCACGTGACGACGACGGCCGCCAGGAGCATCGTGGCGCCCTCGAACAGCTGCTCGTACGGGGCCTCGAGAGCACCGACGGTCACGAACAGCGCGCCACCGACGACGGCGCTGACCGCCACGGCACCACCGGTACCGAGCCAGATCTTGGCGGCATGCCGGCCGTTGCCGGTCCTGACCAGGTAGGCAAGGACGATGGCGACGATCAGGGCGGCCTCGACGCCCTCTCGCAATCCGATGAGCGCGCCGCTGATCAGTGCACCGATATCCAAGCCGGAATCTCCTGGTGAATGGCGTGGACCGCCTTGCAGCGACCTCGACGCGAGGAAATCCTAGCCGTGGACTCGGAATAGCGCAAGCGCCCTTGTCGATCGACGACAGGCGCCCTTACCACGCCGCACGGGAGCTCGCGGGCCCTTTGACAGAGCGCGCCGGCCTCAGACGAGCGCGGGCCTTCTCCGGAGCGCGCGCCGTCAGCTGGCTCGGGGGTCCGCCTTGTCCGGGTCGATCCCGAGCGCGGCGATGGCCGCTGCCGCCTCCTCGCCCGTGATCTGGCCGTCGCGGGCGAGCGCGGACATGGCCGCGGCCGCCACATGCGGGGCGTCGATCTCGAAGTACGAGCGAAGCGACTCGCGCGTGTCGCTGCGACCGAACCCGTCCGTGCCGAGGGCGACGAATGTCGCGGGGACCCACGGCTCGACGCCCTGGGGGAGCGTCGCCATCCAGTCGGAGGCGGCGATCACCGGGCCGCCGTCGGCACCCAGGACCCTGGCCACGTAGGGCACCCGCGGCTGCTCGGCCGGATGGAGCCGGTTCCAGCGGTCGACGTCGAGGGCCTCGCGACGGAGGAGCGGGAACGATGGCGCCGAGTAGACCTCGGCCGCGACGCCGAACTGTTCGGCCAGGATGGCCTGGGCCGCGATCACCGCCTGGAGGATCGCGCCCGAGCCGACGAGCCGGACCTTCTTCGCGCCCTTCTTGAGCTTCGGGCTCGCGGCGTAGCGGTAGATCCCCTTGAGCAGGCCCTCGTCGATCCCGTCGGGCTTGGCCGCCTGCGCGTAGTTGTCGTTGTAGAGCGTCACGTAGTAGAAGACATCCTCGCCCTTGACGTACATCCGCTCGATGCCGTCGCGGACGACGGCCGCCAGCTCGTAGGCGAACGCGGGGTCGTACTGCCGCACGTTCGGGACGGTCGAGGCGAGGACATGGCTGTGGCCGTCATCGTGCTGGAGTCCCTCGCCGGCGAGCGTCGTCCGCCCGGCCGTGGCACCCATCAGGAATCCGCGGCCGCGGGCATCGCCGAGCGCCCAGATCTGGTCGCCCGTCCGCTGGAACCCGAACATCGAATAGAAGATGTAGAACGGGATCATCGCGTGGCCGTGCGTC
>SCTE01000115.1 GCA_004298915.1 Chloroflexota bacterium
TGTCCCGAGAATCTCGCCGTTCTTGAAGCCGCTGAGGGTCGCATCGAACGCTGGGTTGGCGTCGCCATAAGCCCGCGTCTTGTTGTTGGCGGTGACCGTCAGGTTCGCCTTGCTGATCGTGATGCTCGTCGAGTTGAGGAGATTCCCGCCTGAACACCCGGCGTTCTTACAAGCCCGAATCGTCCACGTGCCAAGCGTGGTGAGAAGGTGCGAATCATCAAAGGTTGCGCCATTGGCGACGCTGGCATGGGTGTCGGTAAAGACAATGACAGAGCTCGGATTGAGCCACTGCACGAGGAAGTCTGGCAGACTACCGCCGCCAGTCACGCTAGCAACAGAATGAGCACAGACGGTGTCGCCGTAGGCAAACGCTGCTGCGACCGTCGTGCAGTTCGACAGCCTGCTCGAAATAGTTACGTCCGACAATGACGCCGCCGCCACATACGGGCCGACGATCGGCCCGCCCAGCCCGAACGGTGCCGCGCCCGCGGGCTGCACCGAATCCGTGGCCGTCGAGCTCAGGGCGCGGGCAAGGTTGACCCGCCCGTTCCCCGTCTGGGCAACGGTGCCGGCCGCGTCGGCCGTTGTCGCCAGCCGATTGACGATGACCCCGTTGGACAGGCTCGGATCCTGGGCGCGCAGCAGCGCAGCTGTCGCGGCCACGATCGCGGAGGAAGCGGACGTGCCGGTGATCATCGAGTAGCCGCCGCCGACGTTCGTGGCGGAGATGTTCGTGCCCGGCGCAGCCAGGAAGACGTCGGTTCCGTAGTTGGATGACGGGTTCAGGGCATCGTCGGAGTCGGTGTTCGAGACGCCGATGACGCCGCGGTCGCCGGCCGGGTAGGACACGGTCGAGGAGCCGTCGTTGCCGGTCGCGGCGACGATGACCGCGCCTCGTGACCAGGCGTAGTCGATCGCCGCCTGGAGCGAGAGCGAATACCCGGGGTTGCTGAAGGACATGTTGATGACGTCGGCGCCGTGATCGGCGGCCCACAGGACGCCCGTGATGATGTCGCTGTCCTGTCCGGTGCCATCGGCGCCGAGGACGGTGACCGGCATGACTCGGACGCCGGCGTACCCGACCCCCGCGATGCCGATGCCGTTGTCCGTGGCGGCGGCGATGATCCCGGCGAGGGCAGTTCCGTGGCCGTTCGGATCGCTCGTGCCGGCCGAGCCGTCGAGGACCGACGTGCCGCCAACGAGCGAGCCCGCGAGGTCGGGGTGCGAGGCATCGACGCCGGTGTCGAGCAGCGCCACGATCGCGTTGCCGCTCGGGGCAACGCTGCCGTACGCGAGATCCCAGCCGATCTTCGAGAGCGCCCACTGGGTCGCGTAGCCCGGATCGCCCGGTGCCGCTTCGGCCGCTCGGACGAGGTCGACGTCGATCCGCGCGACGGATGGATCACTCGACAGCGCCGCGATCCCGGCGTCGGTCATCGTGACCGCGTGCATCCGGAGCTGCGGAATCGCCTGGTCGGCGGTCGCACCTGCGGCCGCCAGGACGGCTGACTGCGCCGCCGGCGAGGTGCCGGCCACGAACGTGATCAGGTACGGGCTCGCGGGTCCGGGATCGGGCGTGGCGGCCGGTGTCGGTTCGGGCGTGAGGTCCGGCGTAGGATCGGGAGTGACGTCAGGGGTGGGATCCGGCGTCACGTCCGGGGTCGGATCCGTCGTGGGATCCGGCGTCGGCGCCGGGTCGGGCGTGACGTCGGGAGCCGGCGTTACGTCGGGCGAGGTCGTCGGGTCCGGCGTGGTGTCGGGCGCGGTGGCACTGGGGGTCGGATCGGGAGAAGCGGTTGGATCGGCTCCGAGGGACGCCATCGGGGCGAACATCGAGCCCACGATGAGCGCCACCTGGAAGAACGTGAGCGCTCGAAAGCGCAATGACGGACCGACCGTGCCGGACATTCGATACCACCCCCAAGGTCGAACAAGCGCCCGGCGCGCCATGCGCGTCGGGTCGATCGCCGCCGGATATCGAGGGCCCACGGGGAAGCTGAAAGATCGATCGTGAGATGAGTGCGAGTCGGTCGTGGGCGGACGTCCGGCGGACTATTCGATTACCGGCTGATCGTAGGCCGACGGGACCGAAGTACCAGTACCTGTGGCGAATCTCGGTGCCTGCGTGCACCACCGAATCGGGGCTCGACTACACCAGACGTCACCGTGGCCGACCGGACCGCCAAGGGCGTCGGGACGCCGCTCCGGGCCTGCGTTCCGAACCCGCCCTAGGGGCGTGCGGACGCGAGCCGAATCCGCGGCTCAGCTGTGCCGGTTGGCCCACCGGTGCGCGGCGCATCGGGACGACGCCGCCCCGCCGACGACGGACAGGTCGAACGACCCCATCGCGTGGTCCCCGACCACGAACTCGACGCGATAGCACGATCCCGCGAGGGACCGTGTGTCGAGGACGGTCATCCATCGACCCGGCCCGACCTGGCGTCCGGCGTCGACCGTCATCGCGACGGTCGTCGGATCGCCGCACGGAACGAGGTCGAACCGCGCCGGTCCTGCGAGCGGGGCGCCATCCATCCACGCCCGCACCTTGAGCGGCAGGCTGCGCCCGTGGTTCACGACCGTCCCCGTCGGACTGACCGGCGATTCCCAGGCCACTCCGCCCAGGTGGACCGTGACGGTGAACCCGCTGGTGGCGGTGTTGCCGGCCGCGTCGGAAACGGTGCACGTGACCGCCGTGGAGCCCACGGCAAAGAGCGATCCCGGCGCCGGCAGGCAGCCGACGGTCGGCGTCGGGTCCGTGTCATCTGTCGCACTCGGCAGTGCGTACGCCACGACGGCGCCCGCCGGATCCGTGGTCACCACGTCGATGTCACCGGGCGCGCCGCTGAAGGTCGGTGGGACGCCGTCAGCCGGCGCCGCGTCGACGACATCGAGCACGAACGCGACCGACGTGAACCCGGTGATGCTCGAGGCGTCTGCGACGCCTGCCGGTTCGAAGGTTCGGCCGTACTCGACCACGAAGGCGTAGTCGAGGCCCGGCACGGTCGGCGCGACGATCGTCACGTGGCTCGGGGTGGTCGATACCACGGTCATCGGGGCGGCGCATCCGGAGATCCCGCCGGTGTCGTCGGCCCAGCCCGACGGCACGGGTCCGATGGTCGCGTCGGTCGCCGTGATCGAACCGCCTTCGGCGGGCACCGTGGTCCCGACTTCGCTGACGGTCACGATCTGGCCCTGGTCAACGTGGCGCAACCCGGCGCAGAACAGGGTCATGGGGACGTCGCGCGAGATCGTCGCACCGGGGGCCACCGAGCCGAGGTCCACGTACGTCTGGACGCCTGGGGTGATCTGGTCGCCGTCGGCGGCCAGGCTGTCGGCCAGGGCCGTGCCCGCCATCAGGAACAGCGAGGCGATGGCGAGTGCCCCGGCACGGCCGGCCCGACGATTGCGCATGGACTTCCTCCCAATGCCTCCCGCGGGGTCGTGCGGGTCCGGCTCAGGAAGGTTCGATGGTGGCGTCGATCAACGGAATGGGAGACAGGTCCCGAATGGTGCGTGCCTGCGCCCGACAGGGGTACTGGTGCGTCGCGCTCAGCCGGCGGGCGGGTGACGTCCGGCAGCGCGCCGGTGCCACATCGAGCGCGCGACGAACAGCGCAGCCATCACGCCGCCCAACACCGAGAACGCCGGAATCACGGGGAACGGGGCCTCCACCACGAGCTCGACGTCGACGAAATCCCCGGCCTCGCTGGTCACCACGACGCGGAACCTTCCGTCCGGCATGTCCGACGGGACCCGGGCGTTCGCCTCGAGGCTTCCGTCGCCGAACGTCGTCGCCGACCCGATCGTTCGCGAGGCCCCAGCCCGCCCGACGATCGAGATCACCACATGCGAGTCCGTCCACAGGTAGGCACCGTGGATCGTGACTTGGTCGCCCGGATGCGCGACTGGTGGCTCGATGACGATGCGGGTGGCCGGGATGTCGGCGAAGGCCCGCTCGGCCATCACTCCGGTCAGCAGGCAGGCCGCCACAGCCGCGGCGAACACTGCCTCCCGGAATCGGTGAGGGCGGGGCCGACTGGCCCCGCCCTCCTGTGGATCCTGGACGGACAAGACTAGGGCAGCGGCACCGGGCAGGCCGTCGCACCCGACGAGGTGCAGACGATCCGACCCTGCAGCACCGGCGAGATCGTCCCTGCCGAGGTCAGGTAGTCCGACACATCCTGATCGAGCAGGCCGAGCGTGGCGTACCGGCCGGCGAAGATGGGATAGCCGTCGCCGCCAGCCGCCACGAAGTCGTTCGTGGCGACCGTATAGGAGCCACCGACGAGGTCGATGGCCGCGCCCGTGCACGAGCCGTCGCCGGCCTGGCGGACGGCGCCGGTGACGCGAGCGCCGACGGTGGCATGGATGTCGTAGGTGAAGCACAGACCGGAGACCTGTGCGTACTTGCCGTTCGCCGCGGGCATCGAGGAGACCGCGTTCTCGAGCATCGACTTCAACTCGGCACCCGACAACCTGACGGTCACGCCCTGGTTGCCGAATGGCAGGACCGTGTTGACCTGACCGCGCGTGATCGGGTACGGCGTCGGCGTGTACGCGGGGCAGAAGTCCGTGGCGCTGTCGATGAGCGGGCAGGTCAGGTCGGCTCGAATGCCGCCCGAGTTCGCGATGGCAAATTCAGTCCCGTAACGGATGCGCATCGCATCCGCGATGACGTCGCCGATCAGCGACTCACAGGTGCGACCTCCGCTCTGACCGCAGGAGTCCTTTCGCGGGATGTACACCGTCGACGTACCGACGGTCCCGCTGAAGATCGGGGTCAGCAGATCCCGATACGGCTGAAGCATTGCCGCGATCGCGGCATTCGGGACGACGGCACTGGCCGTCGGCGTCACGAACGTGTGCGTCAGGCTGAGGATCTTCCCATTGCCACGCTGGATCGTCAGCTTCGTCTTGGAGAACGAGACCCCCTTGGAGCGATTCTCGAACACGAACTGGTTGTTGATCGTGCCGGACCACTGCACGTCTGTGTGGTCGCCGACGATCAGGTGGAAGCCAGACACCCCGTTCGCGAAGTCGATCAGCTCGCCCTGCGGTTGTCCGGCCACGAAGTTCGTCACGCCCTTGTGGGTGATCGCAACGAAGAAGTTCGCACCTTCGACCGTGGCGGCCGCCTTGGCGGCCATGGCCGCCGCAACGCTGTCAGTTGGCACCATCGTGCCCATGCTGCCGGGGAAATTGAGGCTTGGGGCCTCCTCGTTCGTGATCCCGATGATCGCGACCTTTACGCCCTTGTACTTGACGATCGCGTAGTCGGCAACCCCGTGGATGTTGGCATCCCGGTTTGACAGGTTCGCCGAGAGGTACTGGAACGGCGTACCCGGGACCGACGGGTCGGTCGACCCCGCCAGATCGATCTGGTCCTGGAGTCGTCCGAGGCCGGAGTCGAAGTTGTGGTTCCCGAGTCCACCGAACTGGATGCCCATCATGCGCTCGGCAAGGATCGCGGGGACATCCTCGAAGTAGTTCGAGAGCGGCGGCGTCGCGCCGACATCGTCGCCGGCCGTGAGCGTGATGTTGTTGATCGAACCGGCTCGCGCGGCGTCGAGGTAGGTCTTGAGGACGGCCGCCCCGCCAGTTCCGTTGATCGGATCGACCTGGCCATGCCAGTCGGAGACATCCAGGATCTGGAGATCGAGGGTCGAGCCGGGCGTTGCCCGGGCAGCGAGTGCGCCGGCCGGAATGATCAGGGCGGCAATCGCGAGGAGCACCAGCATCAGCGGACCTCGTCCGCGGGGCGCGCGATCAGGGAGCGGCATGGGCAATCTGTCCTCCATGAGCCGTGGCGTCCCGGGCGGGGCGCCCCTCCAGGCTGAGGACCAACCTTAACCCGATCCATCGGTCCCGGTGCGGTCAAGCACCGGTCCGACCGAGCGTAGCGGTGCTCTCGCGCACCACTTCGGATCCCGGTCGCGGGGCGTTCAGGGCCTGACAAGGCGCGAGGACTCCGCGGGTGAGCGACGGCTGACCACGGATTGGCTGTCACGTCGCCGCCACGCAATGTACGGCGCATCCGCGGTCGAGCAGCCGCGGCGATCATGGCTCGTGGCCCAGAGCATCAGCGTCGCGGAGCGACTCGCGCGGCTCGATCCCGAGCAACGCGCCGCCGCAACCGCGCCGCCGGGTCCCATCCTGTGCGTCGCGCCTGCCGGGAGCGGCAAGACCTCGACCCTCGTGGCGCGAATCGCGTGGCTCGTCGACACGGGCGTGGATCCCGGGACCATCACGGCGCTCACCTTCAACCGGCGCGCGGCCGAGGAGCTGACCGAGCGCCTCGAAGCCGCGATGCCTGAACACGATGGCGGTGCCAAGGTCCGAGTTCGCACGTTCCACGCCCTCGGTCTCGAGATCCTGCGCGAAGCCGGGGAGGCCGTGACGCCCCTCCTCGACCGGGAGGCGGTGCTGCGCGAGCTGATCCCGAGGATCTCGATGTCAGCGCTGCGCCGGCTCGACACGATCATCTCGCGCTTCAAGCTCAACTTCATGGTGTCGCCCGACGAGGTCGCCGCTGACCCGGATGCCGGTCCGACCGCGACGGCGTTCGTCGCCTACGAGCGGGCGATCGCCGATTCCGGAGGCCTCGACTTCGACGATCTCGTCGCCCGCGCCGTCCGGCGGCTCGAGACCGATGCCACCGTGCTGGCAACCTGGCGCGCCCGGGCCGTGCATCTCCTCGTGGACGAGGCGCAGGACCTGGACCGGATGCAGCTCCGGATGGCGATCGCGCTTGCCTCGCCCGACCATCGGATCTTCCTCGTCGGTGACGACGACCAATCGATCTACGGGTGGCGCCTGGCGGATGTTCGCCGGCTCCTCACCCTGGCCGAGACATCGCTGCCCGGGCTCCGGCGCCACGATCTCGCGACGAACTACCGGTGCCCCGGGCCGGTCGTCGAGCGCGCCGTGCGGTTGGTCGCCCACAACCGGGAGCGCTTCGACAAGTCGATCCGGGCACGTACCAGGGCACCCGGCTCGCTGATCCTGGCGCCGACGCAGGCCGATCCGGCCGATGCCTGCGAGGCCCTGATCCGTTCCTGGCCGACCGACGACAGCACCCGGGCCATCCTCGCCCGCACCAACCGGGAGCTGCTGCCCGCTGTGGCGGCGTGCCTGACCCTGGGCGTCCCGTTCCGGGCACGAGACCTCGAGCTGCCGCTCGAAGCGGCCGACCTCGACACCTTGCTCGATGCGGCGACCGAAGACCGGGAGATCCCGCTCGTCGCGCGGGCCGCCAGGCTGCGGGATGCGTCGCGTGGCGAGGCAAGGGCCATCGCCTCGGCCCTGCTGGACTGGGCGCCCGCGTTCCCCGATCCGGACTCCTTCCGGGACGCCGTGACGTCGGCGCGCGAGCGCCTGGCTGGCCTTCGTCGGGACGACGCCGCCCTGTCCCTCGCCACCGTCCACGGGACGAAGGGCCTCGAATTCGATCACGTCGCCGTCATCGGCCTCGATGCCGGCCGCTTCCCGAGCGCACGGTCCATCGAGGATGCCGAGGACCCGGAGCGAGCCCTCGAGGAGGAGCGGCGCCTCGCGTATGTCGCGTGGACCCGCGCCCGCCGGACGCTCTCCCTGTCCTATGACCCGGCGGCGCCGTCGCCGTTCCTGCTCGAGGCGTTCGATGAACGGGAATTGCGTGGCGTGGCGTAGGATCGGGCCATGTCTCAGGTTCCGGCGCTCGGTCCCCGCGGTGAAGGCTGGGTGCTCCTGCAGCTCGCCGTCCTCGGCCTGATCGGCCTTGCCGGCCTCTTCCTGTCCACGCCGGAGCCCGATTCGTGGAGCTCCGTCGGGAGCGTCGCGGGCACCGTCCTCCTGCTTGCCGGGGCGGCGCTCGGCCTGGCCGGGATCTCCGGGCTCCAGGGTGGCGACGCGCTGACCGCCGTCCCGAGGCCACGGGACGAGGCAAGCCTCGTCGAGACCGGGGCGTACAGCCTCGTACGGCACCCGATCTACGGCGCGCTGATCCTCGGCTCGATCGGCTGGGCACTCCTGCGCGGGTCGCCCGCGGCCCTCGCGGCCACGGCGCTCCTGTTCGTCGTGCTGGACCTGAAGCGTCGTCGCGAGGAGTTGATGCTCCTCGAGCGCTACCCGGGCTACGCCGCGTATCGGACGCGAACGCGCCGCTTCATTCCCTGGATCTGGTAGGCGCCGCGGCGGGTCGGAGCCTCGGGCCTGCCTCCGCGTTCAGCGATCGCGCGGTGTGCCCCGCTCGCTCTCGTAGCGGTGCATCTCCCAGCGTGCGATGAGCTTGAGGAGCCGATCGATCGCGGCGAGGAAGGGTTCCGTCGCCGACGCCGGGAGGGCGTCACGGATCGAATCCTTGACCCCGAACGCCGACCGTCCCGCGCGGGCGGCCGCCTTGACCGCCGGGATCGGATCGTCCCGGAAACGATCCGGCATGGCCTCGAGGTAGCGGATCCAGCGCGTCGAGCCGAGCGCCACAGCCGACGCCAGCAGTACCTCGGCCGCCCGGGCCGCGACGAGGGCCGCGGCATCGATCTCGGGCGTCTCGTGCCGCGCCGGCGCGGGTTCGCGGTCAGCCACGTCCACTTGAGACAACCGCCGGGCGGCGCTTGGGCGATGCCCCGTTCGGGCCCGCGCCGTTGGCCCGGGCCTTGTCCGAACCGGCGCCATCGTCGAGCCCGGCCGACCTTCCGGCAACCGCGCGCCGCCGCCCTGCCTCCTCGGCGAACGTGACATCGGACAGCGGGACGAGTGGCTCGCCGCGCAGGACCCGGGCCAGGTACTCGCCGGTCGCTGAGCCCGGGGTCGCCGCCACGTCCTCGGGCGTGCCCTCGGCGATGACGCGGCCGCCACGCGCCCCGCCCTCCGGGCCGAGGTCGACGATCCAGTCCGCGGTCTTGATGACGTCGAGGTTGTGCTCGATGACGAGCACGGTGTTGCCGGCATCGACGAGCCGATGGAGGACCTGGAGGAGCTTCTCGACGTCGGCGAAGTGGAGGCCCGTCGTCGGCTCGTCGAGGACATACAGCGTCTTGCCGGTCGCCCGCTTCGAGAGCTCGGTCGAGAGCTTGACCCGCTGGGCCTCGCCGCCGGACAGGGTCGTCGCGGGCTGCCCGAGGTGGATGTAGCCGAGCCCGACATCGTTCAGGGTCCGCAGCTTGGCGGCGATCGACGGCACCGCCCCGAAGAACTCGACGCCCTCGGCAACGGTCATCTCGAGGACATCGGCGATCGAGCGGCCCTTGTAGTGGATCTCGAGCGCTTCGCGGTTGTAGCGCTTGCCCTTGCAGACCTCGCACGGCACGTAGACATCGGGCAGGAACTGCATCTCGATCTTGATGATCCCGTCGCCCTTGCAGTTCTCGCACCGCCCGCCCTTGACGTTGAACGAGAACCGGCCCGGCGAATAGCCGCGGACGCGGGCCTCGGGCGTCGCCGCGAACAGCTCGCGGATCGTGCCGAACAGCCCCGTGTAGGTCGCCGGGTTCGACCGCGGCGTCCGGCCGATCGGGCTCTGGTCGATCTCGATGATCTTGTCGATGAATTCGGCCCCCTCGAGCGCGTCGTGCGCCCCGGGCGTGGACCGGGCGCCGTGCAGCTCGCGGGCCAGTGCCCGGTAGAGCACCTCGGTCACGAGCGTGGACTTGCCGCTCCCCGAGACGCCGGTCACCGCGGTGAACGTCCCGAGGCGAACGGACATGTCCACGTCCTGGAGGTTGTGCGCCCGCGCGCGGCGCACCGTCAGGCGACGGCCGTTGCCGGTTCGACGGTCCGCCGGAACCGGGACGACCCGCTCGCCCCGCAGGAACGCGCCGGTGATCGACCGCGGCTCGGCGAGGACGTCCTCGATCGGCCCGTTGGCGATGATCTCGCCGCCGTGCTCCCCTGCTCCCGGCCC
>SCTE01000116.1 GCA_004298915.1 Chloroflexota bacterium
CAGGCCGACGAAGACGACGCCCAGCCGGCGCTTGATCCCGATGCCCGGCAGCAGCCAGCGCCGCAGGTTCATCGGCGCTCCAGCTCCCGATGGAAGACGCCGACCGGGCCGTAGCCCTCGGCCCGCAGCCACGTCGCGAGCTCCTCGACGAGGACGATGGATCGATGCTGGCCCCCCGTGCAGCCGATGGCGATCGTGAGGCGGCTCTTGCCCTCGTCCTGGAAGGCCGGGATCATGAATGCGAGGAGGGGCTTGAGCCGGTCGAGGAACCCTGCCGTTGCCGGCTGCCCGAGGACGAAGTCGCGGACGGGCTCGGTGAGACCGGAGTGCTCGCGCAGCTCGGGGACGTAGTACGGGTTCTGCAGGAACCGGGCATCGAAGACCAGGTCGGCCTCGAGCGGGACGCCGAACTTGAACCCGAAGCTCAGCAGCTGGATCGCCATCCGGTCCGGCTCGAGATCACCGAGCCGGGCGAAGAGCCGCTCCCGGAGGTCCCGCAGCGGAAGGTCGGACGTGTCGATGACGACGTCGGCCTCGGACCGGACGCCATCGAGCAGCACCCGTTCATCGGCGATCGCCGCGGCGACGCCGCGACCCTCGCCAAGCGGATGCCGGTGGCGGGTCTCGGAGAAGCGCCGGATCAGGACCTCGTCCCGTGCCTCGAGGAAGAAGACCTGGGGGCGAATGCCGCGGCCCTCGAGCGCCCCGCGCATCGCCCGGTACGCCGATTCGGCATCACCCGCCCGGACGTCGAGCACGATCGCGACCCGCCCGTAGCGGGACCGGTCGGTCGTGACCAGCTCGGCGAGGTTCGGCAGCAGCTCGCCGGGCAGGTTGTCCACCACGACGTAGTTGAGGTCCTCGAAGAACTTCGCGGCCGCGGTCTTCCCGCCGCCGGACAGGCCGCTCAGGATCACGACATGCGATTCGTCATCCTCCGGGTCCGGGCTGCCGTAGCCGTCCGTCGGATCCGCGGGCGTCGGGTCGTTCGTCGCCATGCGGGTCAGTCTACGCCGAGCCTGGAGGGCCTCAGCGACCGCTCCGTCGGATCACGATGACGGTCCCCTCGAACAGGACGTAGAGCGTCAGGCCGAGGACCATCGGGCTGACCAGGTCGCCACCGGGCGTCGCCACGGCCGCGAACACGGCGATCGCCAGGATGATGATCCGGCGCGACCGGCGAAGGCGGTCCGACGTCACGATCCCGACCCGTGACAGGCCCACGAGGAGGATCGGGAACTCCATGAGGAGGGCAAAGGCCAGGAACATCGTGGACACGAAGTCGAAGTACTCGCGGGCCGTCAGGAGCGGCTTCAGCTCGGGCGTCTGGAACGACAGCAGGAAGGCCGCCGCGAACGGCAGGATCACGTAGGCGATGGCGGTGCCGATCGCGAAGAACGTGAGCGCGGCCGGGATCCAGGGCAGGATCGCCCGGCGCTCGGAGCGGGTGAGGCCGGGGGCCACGAACCGCCAGAGCTGCCACAGGATCACCGGCATGCCGAGGATCACGCCGGTCACGAGCGCGATCCGGATCCGGATCGCGAAGGCGTCCCCGATCCCGGTCGTGTAGAGCTGCAGGTCGTCCGGCAGCGGCGAGCTCAGGAAGGCGACGATCTGCTCCCCGAAGGCGAAGCCCACGACCGCGCCGAGCCCGATGCCGAGCAGGGACC
>SCTE01000117.1 GCA_004298915.1 Chloroflexota bacterium
GGAGGTTGCGCTCGGGGGCCCACCGTCTCGCCAGGGACCCCGAGGCCTCGTCGAGGTCGATGTCGGCGGCCACGACGCCGACCCGGCCATAGACGAGGCTTGCGCGAAGGCGGCCATCGGGGCCGATGATGCCGGTGATCGAGCCCTGGTCGGGTCCGCCGACGTTGGACGCCGCGACGAAGGCCGTGTTCTCGAGGGCTCGCAGGAGCAGCGCCTTCTCGTTGTACGGGTTGGCGGGGTCGCACCACGTCGTCGGCAACGATCCGTCGTCGGTCGTGACGAAATGGGGCACGAAGATGACCTGTGCGCCGGCGAGGACGAGGGACCGACTGATCTCGGGGTAGCGGAACGCCTCGTGGCAGATGGCGATCCCGAACGTCGCCCCGGCCGCCGTGAATATCCGGCGTCCTGATCCGGCGACGTAATCGACCTCCTCGGTCGGGTCGATCTGTGTCTTGGCCTGGGTACCGAGCGGCGAGCCGTCGGCATCGAACACGACCGCGACGATCTCGCGACCTCGGGCGGACTTCCGCTCGGCACCGACGATCGCGACGATCCCGGCGCTCCTGGCCGCCCCGGCGATGATCTCGAGCGCAGCCTCGATCTCGGCGGCGTCGACGTCGGGCACGGCCCTCGGCTGGACTCGATGGCCCGGCAGGCCCGATTCGGGGAGGCACACGATGGCCGCCCCGAGCCGCCCGGCCTCTTCGATCGCAGCCACCGCGGCGGGAACTGCTTCATCGAGGGCCGCGGTCAGCGGGGTCGATGCGACGGCGATCCTGATGTTGCTCATGCTCTGCCGTCCACGCTCACGTCGGCCACTGCCCGATCACGGTTCCGAGCGCCACGGCGACCGTTCCATCCACGCCGCGAGACCCTTCGTGACGAGCAGGCGCTCGCTCCGGCGGCCCGGACGGACGGCCACCTCGCGCGCCATCGCCGCAAGGAACCGCCGATCGAATGCTCGCCGCGGGAACGCGGCCATCACGCCGGGGCGGACGGCATCGACGAGCGCGTAGCCCTCACCGCGGACGTCGATGCCCGTGGCACGGTCCAGGAGCACGGATTCGTCCTGGGGCACGGCGATGCCGGCGATCGCCATCGGGAGCGGCGGGGCAGTCATGTTGCGCACGGCAAGGCTCAGAATTCCGGCTCGAGCTGCTCGAACAGCGTCAGCTGGAGCCCGGCCGGCGCCGCCAGACGGGCATTCAGTGACCGCCACGGTGTTCGGGTCGGCGCAGCGATGAGCTCGGCGCCGGCCGCCACGGCCCTGTCCGTGGCCCGGGCCGCGTCGGACACCTGGAGCGCGATCCGGATCTGGCCTGCCACGCGCCGCCCCACCTCGACCTCGTCCACGAACGCCGCATGCGGCGGGTCGGCGATCTCGAGCGTCGCCCGTCCCGCGTCGTGATCCTCGATGCGG
>SCTE01000118.1 GCA_004298915.1 Chloroflexota bacterium
CGGGCCACCGATGTCGTTGGCCGGTACGGCGGGGAGGAGTTCATGATCGTCCTCCCCGAGACCTCGGTCGACGACGCCGCGGCCCTGGCCGACAAGCTCCGCCTCGACGTCGCCGCCATGCGGCACAAGGTCGACGACAACCAGGCGGTCAGCGTCACGGCATCGTTCGGGGTGACCGGCGGCGTCGGCGATCGGCTGCGAGTCGACACGCTGGTGCGCGAGGCCGACGCCGCGATGTACGCGGCCAAGGCCCTCGGCCGCGATCAGGTCTACGCCTATGCCGAGCCCGACGACGACACGACCGTCGTTCGCTCGCCCATCTCGCCCGCGGGTCGGACGAAGGCCGTCGAGCTGGGCAGGCATGCACACGGCGCCGCCGCGGACGCCCTGGCCTCGATCATCGCGCCCCTCCCCCACTATCGAGGCCGCCCGTCGGCCCTGATCGCGACGATCGTGTCGGCGCTCGCGCGGAGCCTCGAGCTCCCGGACCACGAGGTCGACAAGATCCGGGTAGCCGCCCTGCTCCACGACGTCGGCAAGGTCGGCATTCCCCAGGACATCCTCGAGAAGCCGTCATCCCTGACACCCGCCGAGTGGCGATCCGTCGTCCAGCATCCGCGCATTGGCCAGGTCATTCTCGAGCAGGCGACGACCCTGCGCGACGCGGTGCCGATCATCCTCCATCACCACGAGCGCTATGGCGGCGAGGGGTACCCCTACGGTCTGCGAGGCAATGAGATCCCCCTGGGCGCCCGCATCGTGGCCATCGCCGACGCCTACGACGCGATGATCCAGGACCGTCCCTACAAGGGCAAGATCTCGCACAGCGCCGCGGTCGAGGAGCTCAAGCGCCACGCCGGGACGCAGTTCGACCCGGAGCTCGTGGAGATCTTCTGCGACATCTACGGGACCCACGCGCCCCTTGCCGATGAAGCGGCAACCGGATTTGCGGCCGCGATCGAAGGGCACCGGAGCAAGACGCCTGACGCGTCGGGCAGGCACCGGCGGACCCTCCGGCCCGGAGCCGTGGAAGCAGGCTGAGCAGCCGGCCTCGGTCGACCGAGGCCGTCGTCAGGGCGTGACCGTCAGGACCACGTCGTTGCCATCGCCGCCCGTGTAGCTGATCGTGGCATGCAGGCCGGAGCCGAGGAAATTCGAGATCGACGCGCCCTGGGCCAGGCCGTTGAAGGTCCCGGTGATGGCGCCCGCCGCGACCTTGTCGACGATCTGGAAGGTCTGCCCGACCGTCGGCGTGAACCCACCGATCGCGACCAGCGACAGGGTCACGGTGCTGCCGATCGTGATCGCGCCACTCGAAACCCGGAGCTGATCATATTGCGTCGCGACCGTCGTGCCGCCGATCTCGATGGCACAGGTCGAGGTCGCGGAGAACGTGAACGCACCGGTCGCCAGTCGCGCGGCTGAGGATCCCGGCGCAACCGTTCCCGTCACGTTCACGGTGCCGGCCATCGTGCCCGACCCCCCGAGGGTCGCCCCCGACGCCACCGTCGCGGCGCCGGCGCCGGTGCTGCCGTTGACGAGCACGACACCGGCACTGACCGTCGTCGTTCCGGTGTAGGTATTGGCGGCGCTGAGGGTCAGGGTCCCGGAGCCGGCCTTGGTGAGGCTGCCGGTCGTCGTGCCGATCACGCCGCCGATGGTCGTGTTGCCCGACCCGGTGACGGTCAGCGACAGGCCGGCTCCGCTGAATGCGGCCGTCGTGAGCGTGCCGGCGTCGGAGGCGATCGTCGCACCCCCGGCCCCGAGCGTGACGGCACCGGACCAGGTATTGCTGTTCGCGAGGTTGCGGACCGCGCCCGTGCCGCCTACGCCTGAACCGATGAGGCTGGAAATCGGTTCGGCGACAGTGAGGCCCGCACCGTCGATCTCGATCGCGGCGCCAGACGCGACGGTCGTGGCGCCGGCAGTCGTCCCGAGCGAGGTCGCATTCTGGACCCGGACGCGGCCGGCGCTGACGGTCGACACCCCGGTGTAGGTATTCGCGCCGGCCAGGGTCAACAGTCCCGAGCCGGTCTTGACGAGCGTGCCGGTCGTGGTGGCGATGACGCCGCCGATGGTCGTGTTGCCCGAGCCGGTCACCGTCAGGCTCTGCGCCGTTGCGCTGACGCCTGCCGTGGTGAGCGTCCCCGCGTCGGACGCGATGGTCGCACCGCCGGATCCGAGCGTGACGGCGCCTGACCACGTGTTGTCATTCGCAAGGTTCCGGATCGCGCCCGTGCCACCGATGCCGGTCCCGATGAGACTGGAGATCGGCTCGGCGATGTTGAAACTCGTGCCGTCGAGCTCGATGGCGGCGCCGGATGCGACGGTCGTCGCACCCGCGGTCGTCCCGAGCGCGGCATCGTTCTGGATCCGGACCACCCCGGCGCTCACGGTCGTGACCCCGGTGTAGGTATTGGCGGCGCTGAGGGTCAGCGTCCCGGTGCCGGACTTGGTGAGGGCACCCGTACCGTCGACCGTGCCATTGCACGCCAGCGTTCCGGTGATGTTGAACGTGCCGGTCCCGGTCAGGGAAATGCCGCGCTCGGCTGGCATCGTGAACCCGGCCGTGGTCGTCAGGGTCGCCGTCCCGATGGTGAGCTGGCCTGCCGTCGCGACACTCGGCGCGGCCCCGAGCGCAGCGTCCGCCGCGATCGACAGGACGCCGGCAGTGATCGTCGTGATCCCCGTATAGGTACTGACTCCGCTCAGGGTCAGCGTTCCTGCCCCGGCCTTGGTGAGGCCGCCTGTACCCGCGATGACCCCGCCGTAGACCAGGGTCCCGGTCGTCGTGATCGTCCCGGTCGTGTTGAGGGCAATCCCGCGATCCTGGTCGAGCGTGAAGCCGACCGTCGTGGTGAGCGATCCACCGTCGAACGTGAGCTGCCCGGGTATGGGCGTGGCCGGCGCGAATCCGAGGGCCGTGTCGGCGGTGATGGAGATGATCCCGGCGCTGATCGTCGTCGATCCCAGGTACGAGTTGACCGCCGAACCGAGGAGCAGGGTCCCGGTGCCGGTCTTGGTGAGGGATCCCGTTCCGGCAATGGTCCCGCTGAAGGTCAGCGTATTGGTCACGGCAACGGTCGTGCTCCCCGTAAGCGTTACGCCCCGGTTCGCGTTCAGCGTGAACGTGGCGGTCGTCGCGAGCTGCGCGGCGTTGATCGCCAGCTGCGACGGCGTCGGCACGGCCGGGGCTGCGCCGAGTCCGGTATCGGCAGCGATCGACACGATCCCGGCGTTGATGGTCGTCGAACCCGTGAACGTGTTGACGCCGCTCAGGATCGCCGTCCCGGAACCGTTCTTGACCACCGTCCCGGAGGTCGTTGAGATCACGCCGCTGGCCGTGATGTTGCCTGCCCCGGCGAGCGTGAGCGGCTGCGTCGCCCCGGAAATCGCGCCAACCGTCAGCGTTCCGGCATCGGAGGTGATGGTGGCGCCCCCGGATCCGAGCGTGATCGCGCCCGTCCAGGAGTTGCTGTTGGCGAGGTTGCGGATGGCACCGCCGTTGCCGATCCCCGTCCCGATCAGGCTGCTGACGGGTTCGGCGATCGTCCGACCCGAGCCGTCGATCTCGATCGCCGCTCCCGAGGCGACCGACGTGGCTCCGGCGGTCGTCCCGAACGACGTGTTGTTCTGTGCCTTCACCTTCCCCGCGCTGATGGTCGTGATCCCGGTATAGGTGTTCGCGGCGCTCAGCGTGAGGATTCCGATACTCGTCTTGGTCAGGGTGCCTGACGTCGTGCCGATGACGCCCGAGATCGTCATGTCGCCATTGCCGACGACCGTCAGCGGCTGCGCGGCTCCGCCAATCGCGCCCAGGGTCAGGGTCCCCGAATCCGAGCCCACGGTCGCACCGCCGGCCCCGAGTGTGATGGCGCCGGTGATCGCGTTGTCGTTCGCAAGGTTCCGGATGGCTCCCGTGGATCCGATGCCCGACCCGATGAGGCTGGTGATTGGTTCCGCCACCGTCAGCCCGATGTCGTCGAGCTCGATCGCGGCCCCGGAACCGACGGTCGTGCCACCGGCCGTGGTCCCGAGGGCGGCCGAGTCCTGGAGGCGGATGACGCCGGCACTGACGGTCGTCACGCCCGTGTAGGTATTGGCCCCTGCCAGGGTGAGCGTGCCGGTGCCGGTCTTCGTCACGGTTCCCGTTGTCGTCGCGATGATCCCGCCGATGGTCGTATTCCCGGACCCCGTGACAGTCAGCGGGCGCGTCGCGCCACCGATGGCTCCAAGGGCGAGGGTTCCGCCATCCGACGCCACCGTGGCGCCGCCGGCACCGAGGGTGATGGCACCCGACCAGGTGTTGGCGTTGGCGAGGTTGCGAAGCGCGCCGGCCCCACCGACCCCGGTCCCGATGAGACTGGAGATCGGCTCGGCGACGTTCAGGCCGAGGTCGTCGAGTTCGATGGCGGCGCCGGAGGCGACGGATGTCCCCCCGGCGGTTGTTCCG
>SCTE01000119.1 GCA_004298915.1 Chloroflexota bacterium
AATCCCGCGAGGCGTACGACATCTTCAATGCCGGCAGCACCCCGGAGCCGCCCGCGGAACGACTGCTCGTCGTGGTGGATGGCGGCCCCGGCGCCGCGGCGAACCCGGGGTTCCAGGCCGCGATCGGGAGCCTCGTGGCCGACATGACCGCGGCACAGGCCCCGCTCGACGGCGTCGACAGCGCCAGCTTCAGCACGGTGATCGACCCGTTCACGGTGCCGCCGACCGCCGGGCTGATCTCGGAGGACGGCACGACCGTCCAGGTCGTGGCGATGGTTCCCGGCGAGCGGCCGGCCGTCCAGCAGCTCCTGGTCCCCCTGCCGGCGATCGTGGACGCCGCCCGGACCAAGCTCCCCGACGCCTCGATCCACGTCGTCAGCAGCACGTTCATCAACGCCGACATCAACGAGCTCATCAGCCACGACCTGGACAACTCGCTCCGGATCACCCTGCCGCTGACGTTCGCGATCCTGTTGCTGGCGTTCGGCGCGATCGTGGCGTCGTTCATCCCGCTGATCCTGGCCGTGACCTCGCTCCTCGCCGCGTTCGGGTTCATCGGGCTGTACAGCCACGCGGTGGGCCCGGTCAGTTCCAACGCGACGCAGCTCATCGTGCTCATCGGGCTTGCCGTCGCCGTCGACTACTCGCTGTTCATGGTCACGCGGTTCCGGACGGAACGCCGGCATGGGCGGAGCGTGCCCGTCGCCATCGAGGTCTCGAGCAGCACGGCCGGTCGTGCGGTGTTCTTCTCGGGCCTCGCGGTGATGATCTCGCTCGCCGGACTCCTGACCCTCGGAATCCCGCTGTTCACGTCGATGGCGGTCGGCACGATCGCCGTCGTCCTCATCTCGGTCATCGGCAGCCTCACGTTCCTGCCCGCGACCGTGGCCCTGCTCGGCGATCGCGTGAACAAGGGCCGCATCGCCACCTGGATCCCGCGCCTGCTGGTCCGCCTCCCGATCGAGGGTCCGCGCCGGCTCGGTCAGTCGATGCTCGACTGGTTCGAGCGACGAACGGCGCGCCCCGAGGGCACCGGGCCGTGGGCGCACCTGGTCACGGCGGTCATGGCCCGGCCGGTGCTCATGCTCGGCGCATCGGCCCTGGCCCTGATCCTCCTCGCCACGCCGGTCCTTCGCCTGCGAACGGGCGTGACCGACATCACCGGCTTTCCGTCATCGATCGACGGCGTGGCCGGGATCAAGCTCATCAACGAGAAGTGGCCGCAGGGCACGGACCTCCATCTCGACGTGGTCGTGACCAACGCCGATCGCGCCGACGTCGCCGCGGGCATCGAGCAGCTCAAGGTCGATGCCCTGGCCATTCCGGGACTCAGCGGACCGCCGGTCGAGCGGGCGTCCGCGGATGGCCACGCGGCCCTGGTCTCATTCACGATGTCCGGCGGTCGCAACGACGACGCCAATCGCGCGGCGGTCCGGGAAATCCGCGGTCAACTCGGGCCGTCGATCTTCGGCTCGCTGCCCGACGTCCGGGTCCTGGTCAGCGGCCAGGCCGCGACTGCCCTCGACATCGTCAGCATCTACACCGACGGGACGCCGCGGATCTTCGCCTTCGTGCTCGGGTTCTCGTTCCTGCTGATGCTCGTGGCGTTCCACTCGATCGTCATCCCGATCAAGGCCATCGCCCTGAACCTGCTCTCAACCGGGGCGGCGTTCGGGGTCCTGGTCCTGGTGTTCCACGAGGGCTGGTTCGCCGAGCAATTGGGGATCGTGCCGGGCGGGGTCATCGAGAGCTGGGTCCCGATCTTCATCTTCACGATCCTGTTCGGCCTGTCGATGGACTACCACCTGTTCATCCTCACGCGGATCAAGGAGGCGCGGGATCGGGGCCTCGATTCCCGCGCGGCGGTGGCGCGCGGCATCGCGGTCACCGCCGGCACGATCACGAGCGCGGCATCGATCATGGTCGTGGTCTTCGCGGCGTTCGTGACCCTCCAGTTCGTGTTCATCCAGCAGCTCGGCCTCGGGCTGGCGGTCGCGGTGCTGATCGATGCCACGATCGTGCGGGTGATCCTCCTGCCCGCATCGATGCAGCTGCTCGGGGACTGGAACTGGTGGCTGCCGCGATTCCTCCGCTGGCTCCCGGTGATCACGATCGAGGGCGAAGGCCCGGAGATGGACGAGGCCGACGCCTGACGCTCAGTACCTGGGCTTGGTCGATGCGGATGGCGAGCCCGCACCCGAGTTCGGGCCGCCATCGGGTGACGCCACGAACCAGACACCGTTGAGGCCCTGACCGTTGATCTCGCCCGCGGATGCGTCTCCGGCGAAGTAGTACAGGGGAGCGTCCTTGTAGGTGACCTGCTTCGTACCGTCGTCCCGGGTGATCGTCCCGAACGCCCCCGTCACGCCGGTCCCACCCTTGACCGTTTCGCTGCCCTCGAGCACGAACGGCGGCCACGACGAGGCGCAGGCTCCGGTGCAGGTGCTCACGCCGGGGGTGTCCTTGGTCAGGACGTACAGGGTCTTGCCATCCTCGCCGGTCAGGAACGCCCCGATGGTCGTGTCGTTGGCGACCTTGACCTCGTAGACCGACCCGCCGCCCCCGGCGGTCGGCTTGGGTGTGGCGCCGCTGCCGTAGGTGCCACCGGTCGACCCGTTGCAGGCCGCGAGGACGAGGGCGCCGAGGACGGCGAGGAGTCCGATTCGTGCGATGAGCGGACGATTCGTGCGGTCCATGGTGGACTCCTCCGATTGAGTGACCTCGATGAGCGACGGTATGGCGCAAGTCGCCATTCGCTATCGACCACTACGCTCCGGACTGCAATTCGGATCGCGAGGCGAGGGCGGGCGGCGACGGATCGCCGATGTCAGGGATGGTGAACCAGAATCGCGCCCCTCCTCCATCGCGGTTCGCCGCGCCGAAGGTTCCTCCGTGGGCCCGGACGGCACTTGCCACCGTTGCAAGCCCGAGCCCTGATCCGGCGCCGAGGCTCGCCGGGCCACGCACGAAGGGTTCGAACAGCCCGTACGGCTCAGCGGTTCCCAGCCCTGGACCACGGTCGAGGACTTCGATGGTGAGGCCATGCGCATCGAGGTCAACCTGACCTCGAATCTCGACCCGATGGCCTTCCCGCCCGTGGGTCAGGGCATTCGTGAGCAGGTTGCCGAGCGCGTGCTCGACCCGGACCCGGTCGACACGCACGACGACGTCGGGCATGTCGGCTTCGATGACGGCACCGTGCCGACGAGTGAGCGGTTCCACCGCCCTCGCCACCGACGCCACGATCCCGCGAATGGGGACCGGGCGCCGGTCGATGCGCCCGGTGTCCTCCTGGTTCGCGGCGAGCTCGAGGAGGCTCGTGACGAGGCTGCTCAGCCGGATCATGTCGCCCTGGGCATCCGAGACGGCCTGTCGGACCTCCGCGATGCTCGTTCCGGCACGATCCGCCTCGTCCAGCTCGGCCCTGAGTGCCGCCAGCGGGGTGCGCAGTTCGTGGGACGCCATCGCCACGAACAGCCGCTGGCGTTCAACCGAATCGGCGACCCGATCGAGCATCCCGTTGAGCGTCTGCGTCAATTGTCCGATCTCATCGAGCCGAACCGGCTGCGTCAGCCGCCGATCCAGGTTCGTCGGGTC
>SCTE01000120.1 GCA_004298915.1 Chloroflexota bacterium
TCTTGGAACCCTATGGCGGCCCCGGCCTTGGGAAAGGTCGCCCCGATGCTCCCGGTGATCCCGCTGAGGCTCAGGGAGCCCGCCACAATGTTGACTCGGACCGACGCACTCGGCCCGTCGATGATGTTCGCCCCGGTGAGAGGCGTGGCGCCCACAGCACGCAGATTCACGGAGCCCGTCACGTTTTGGGCGAAGGCAGCGAGCGGACTCGCAAGGAACGAGACGAGCGTCGCGAGGGCGAGGAGCCTACGCACGCACATAGTGGGTCGCGGTCGCTACCGAGTTCACAGCTCCTTGGCGAACCGCCTGGAAGCGGCTCGCCTCGTAGCGGTCGAAGATCCGCTCATCGCCATCGAACGCCGGGGTCCCGAGGGATGGCGTCGGCGCCGTGACCCCGTCGAGCGTGAACCGGGCTGGACCGCTCTCGAAATGCACGACGGTCTTAACGTGGCCAGGGGAGGTTGGGAGTTGTGCAAATCCGACCGGCTCGGCCCCGATGACGAGCAACTCGGTGACAACGGCGATAGAGGGGACGTCGGTGATGGCTGGCATCCTAGCGTCGTCCTATCGGCCTACGGCGTCGAAACGCGGGGTGAATCTGCTCGTACGGGCGGGCTTTCCGAGAGAGATTCTGGAGTAACGCCCACGAGCGTTCGAAGACGATCCACGCCGACAGGATGCCCCCCGCAGCGGCCGCGGCAAGGAGCCCCCAGTGCGATGCTCGGATCGCCGCCAGCCCGAGAACGCCAGAACCAGCAGCGAAGAGGAGCAGCGGGGCCCGGCCGACATACGTCAATCCATGGCGGTCCCAGTCCCGCCAGAGCTGCCACGCGAAGGCCGCTTGGCAGAGGACGAGGCCGAGCCCCAGCACGGCGGGCGCTGCCTCGAGGTCAGCCCTTGAGTGCGGTGATGATAGCGTCCTTGAGCTGCTCGGTGAATCCTTTCACCGGGATCGTGATCCGCTCGTTCGCCTCGGCAGCGGCCTGTTCCCGATCTTCCTGCTCTTCCCGCTGCTTCTCCTCCTCTGCCGCCTGGCGCTTGGCCTCGGCTTTCTCCCACGCCTGCATCTTCGTGGCGGCGGCGAAGAGCTCGGCGGCGGTCGGCTCAGCGTCGCTCATGCCCTGGGCGGACGGCGTGAAGGTTTCTCCGGCGCACTTCACTACGTGGTTGGAGGCGTCATGGGTCTTGATGACGGTCGCCTTCAGCAGCACGACCTCCCCGCCCTCCTCGGCCCCCGGTGGCCGGCCCTCGTATTTGCCTTTCATTGTGACCCTCCTTGTCGTGTGGCGGTCATGGAGTGCCCCTCCCATGGTGCCGCGTTGGGGGCATTTTCTCGGCCTTTTTTCCTTAAGCGTCGCTTAGGCAGCGGCCTGTGGTTGTCGCTGGCCTCCAGCGACGTGCGGGGGTTGTCCGGCCGGCGTTCCACCAGAAGGTTGCGGGCCGGTGCTGGGATTCGGTGGTTGCGGGCCACCGGGGGCGAGAGCCGGCACGAGTCGACGCAGGCGTTCGATGATCTCTGGCCGGTCAGGGATGTCCGCGAACTCGATCAGCTTGTCGATGATCGCTGGAACGATCATCGGGATCTTCTCGGCGAGCTCCAGCAGGCTCAGGAACGTGGCTGAGCGGGCCGACGGCGTCGCGGGAGCTTCGCTGATGATGACCTCGTACTTCAGAGACTTCACGTCGCG
>SCTE01000121.1 GCA_004298915.1 Chloroflexota bacterium
TGGCCGGCCGGGGTCGAACTGGCCGGCCAGCGGCGCTGTCGAGGCCCACGGTCACCGGGCTGCTCCGTGGCGAGCTGGGCTGGGACGGCGTCGTGATCAGCGACGACCTCCAGGCCGCGGCGATCACCCAGGCCTACGGAGCGGATGAGGCCGTTGCCCTGGCCATCGAGGCGGGGGTCGATCTCCTCCTGTTCGCCAACCAGCAGGTCTACGACCCGGACATCGTTGCCCACGTGGGTGATGCGGTCCTGGGGTTCGTGGCCTCGGGGCGGATCACCGAGGCCCGGCTCGACGAATCCGTGGCCCGGATCGAAGGCCTGTTCAACCCCGTCGAGTAGGGCTGCGCGACGCCTGCTGCGCCTGGCCCCACGGTGGCGCCCATCCGATGCGATGCCGGGCCGGACCTGGCATGCCGCGGCGCCCCCAGCGAGCAGAAGGCGGCCTCGCCCGGTAGATTCAGGCCATGCCCTTTCGTGCCGACCCGTGGCTCCACGTCATCGCCGGCTGCATGTCGTCCGGCAAGACCGACGAGCTGCTGCGGCTCCTGCGACGAGCCGAAGTGGCTCGTCGGCGGATCCTGCTCGTCCGCCCCGAGATCGACGATCGAACACCCGGCGAGTTCGCCGAGAGCCGGTCCAAGGCCCGCTATCCGTCCGTGATGGTCAACCCGAACGAGCCGTCGGGTATCCTCGCTCTTGCCCGCGAGCGCGACGCCGACATGGTCGGGATCGAGGAGGGCCAGTTCTTCGACACCCAGCTCGTGGACATCGCCCTCGCGCTCCGGGACAGCGGTCGCCACGTCATCGCGAGCGGGCTCAACCTCGACTTCGCCGGCCGCCCCTTCGGGCCGATGCCGATCCTGCTCGCCCATGCCGACGCGGTGACGATGCTGACCGCAATCTGCGTCGTGTGCGGCGACCCGGCAACGCGGACACAGCGCCTCGTCGGCGGTCGCCCGGCCGCGATCGACGATCCCCTCGTCGTCATCGGGGGCTTCGATGACGCCGCCGCGGAGACCTACGAGGCGCGCTGCCACCGCCACCACGAGGTCGGCGAGGCACGGAATGCCGGCGCCCGGGAACAGTCGGACACTGGGGCGCTGGCCGGATAGCACGCCGGCTGGCCCGACACGAGGGTTGACGGCGCGTCCCGCGCCCGCACCCGGCAGCAATCCCATGCGTGCTCTCGGTTGCTCTCCGGCTCCTCGGGTTGGTTGTCACCTGATGCCGTGCGCGACCTCCTCCGGTTCGTCGTACCACGGCACCCGCTCGCCGACGCGGGCACGCAGGCGCCAGCCAAGGGACTTGGGGGCTTCCGCGATGGCGTTGCGGAGCAACCGGATCTGGTCGATCGGATCGTGTCGAGCCGGTGACCCGGTCTCAATCTCATCGCTCGCGAGGTCACCACCCAGCAACGCCTCGAGTCGATCAAGGTTCCGGGTGACGGTCCGCCACCAGCCCCAGTCGCCCGCTGTCAGTGCGACGATCCGGCCCATGTCAATGCCGAGGTGGTCGTCTGCTGCCAGGTCGTGCGAACGGAGCAGGACGAGCATGTCGAGCAGGTCCTTGCGGTTGACCCGGACGATCTGCAGTTTTGACAGGAGGAGATCCGAGCGCGGAAGCGTCAACGGGTCGAGATCCAGCCGCTCGCCAAATTCGAACCGGTGACACATCTCGAGCCGATCGATCAGGACATCCACGGGTCGACCCGTCCGCCGATCGGTGAAATAGAGCTGCTTGTGTCCATGAAGAGCATTCTGGTGCCGGTCCGGTTCATAACCAACCGTGCCGAGCAACTCGGTCAGCGGCGCCCGGTCCCGGCTCCGAGTTGCCAGGTCGATGTCGCGTTGAGGACGTTCGATGGCCGACGTCCAGTCCGGAACCTGTGCGTGGAATGCCAGCCCGCCCAGGAGTCGCACCGTCAGGCTGCGCTCCTTACTGAGCGCAATGAGTCGACGGGCCTCCGCAAGCGGATCATCGAGCGTCTGGGCGTCCGTCATCGGTCCGTGAGTATACGTGTGCCCCCATTGACGACATGACCACACCGAGGTGATGCGAGGCGGCTACGATCATCCGATCGATCCGGGCGGTCCCGAGTTTGGTCGAGGAGAGTGTCGTGTTCCTCGCGTCGCCGGGTGGGGCCTACTACACCGGCCAGGTGCTGCAGCCGAACGAGCGGCACCACGACGGCATCATGACCGGAAGGCCTTACCGGCCCGAACGATTCGACGAACCTCGCGAGAGGCCGATCCGATGGTGAGCTCCGACCCCACGTCCGGAACCTTCGCCCGGCCCGCGGGCTACCGCCCCACGACCGCCGTCAGATTCGACGTCGACGTCGACGCCGAGCCCGTCGACCACGATCGCCCCGTCATTCCGTGAAGCCCAGGCTGACGATCTTCTTCGCCACCGACATCCATGGATCCGAGCGCGTCTTTCGCAAGTTCCTCAACGCGGCGTCCTTCTACGGCGCCGATGCCGTGATCTTCGGCGGTGACATCACCGGCAAGTCCCTCGTGCCGGTCGTCGAGGTCAGGCCCGGTCGCTTTGAGGCAAGGCTGTTCGGTCGCACCCACGCGGTCGCCGAGGGCACCGAACTCGATGACCTGGAAGATCGGATCCGTACGAATGGCTTCTATCCATATCGGACGACGCCTGACGAGGTGGCGATCCTGGCCGATCCGGCGCACCTGCGGGCCGCGTTCACCCGGGTGATGGCCGAGACGGCCGAGCGCTGGGTCACCCTGGCGGACGAGAAGCTCCGAGCAGCCGGGATCCCGGCCCTGATGATGCCCGGAAACGACGACGAGCCGATGGTCAAGGATCTGCTCGCCCAGGGCGACTGGATCATCGATGCCGAGGGTCGGCGCGTCGAGCTCGAGGGTTTCCAGGTCATCAGTTATGGCTACTCGACGACCACGCCCTGGCACAGTCCCCGAGAGGTGACCGAGCAGGGCATGGCGGCGGCGCTCGATGATCTCGCAGCCCAGCTGGTGGATGGGCAGCCGGTGATCTTCAACCTGCACGATCCGCCCTACGGGTCGGGCCTCGATCTCGCCCTCAAGCTCACGGACGACCTTCGCGTCGAATCCGGCGGTGGGCAGCCGCTCGTCGAACCCGTCGGAAGCACCGCGGTGAGGGCAGCCATCGAGCGCGTGCAGCCAGTCCTGTCGCTCCATGGGCACATCCACGAGTCCAAGGCGACCGGCAGGATCGGTCGGACAACCATCGTCAATCCCGGCAGCACGTACGGGGAGGGGACGCTTCAGGGCGTCCTGATCACCCTTGAGAAAGGCACGGTGATCGGCCACCAATTCGTATCCGGCTAGGGCGGGCCTGGGCGAGCCGCGCATGTTCCGAAACCGGCCGACATGGCCGCATTCCGGGGAGGAGTGAGGAGGACAGGAGATGGCAACCACCGAAGGCCTTTACCAGCGCCAGGCGACGGGCCTTGTTCGAGAGGCGGGCACATGGAGCACGCTCGTCTACAACATCAACTTCGTCAGCATCGGGCTGATGATGATGTTCGCCCTGCAACTCGAGCCGGCCTTCTACCCCGGCGGGAACATCATCGGGAGCTACCTGCTCTCGCTCGTGATCGTGCTGCCCACGAGCCTGGTCTTCGCGATGCTTGCCGCCGCCATGCCCCGATCGGGTGCCGACTACGTCTACGTGAGCCGGATCCTTGGCCCGCGGCTCGGGATGATGTCGAGTTGGATCAACACCGTCTGGTGGTTTATTTACGGCGGGGTGCCATCGGCATTCTTTGCCCGCTACGGCCTTGGACCCCTGTTTCGGAGCCTCGGTCTGATCGGCGGCAACCAGACGTTCCTCGAAATCGGCAACTGGTTCGTCACCCCTGAGGGGACGATCATCACCGGGCTCCTCCTGCTGTCCGCCCTCGTGGCGATCTTCAGCCTGGGCCTCAACGCCTACTTCCGGGTCCAGAACGTGCTCTTCGGGATTGCCGTCCTCGGCCTCGGGCTGATCGCGCTGGTCATGCTCACGAGCGGCGGCCAGACATTCATCGACAACTTCAACAGGTTCTGGGATCCATCCACGGGCCTCACCGGGACCCACGCGGCGGTCATTGCGCAGGCGACGACAGACGGCTTCGCCGAGGCTCCGACCGATTTCTACTGGACGCTGATCCCGATCACCTGGATCTACCTGGAGCTCGTGTTCAATCAATCCTCGGCGTACATCGGCGGGGAGATCAAGCGCGCGAGCCGGATCCAGCTCTGGTCGATGCCGATCGCGGCCATGCTGTCGATCGGGATCGCCATCGCGCTCACCTGGATCATCCAGAACGCTGTCGGCAACACGTTCCTCGGGGTCATCGGCTGGGATCCGTACGTCTCGAACGTGCTCGGACAGCCCTACCCCATGCCCTTCTCGGAGCTTGCCGCCTACGCATCGGGCAACCTGGCGGTCGCGCTTGTCGTAGGCATCGGGTTTGTCTTCTGGAGCTATACGTGGCTCCCGGGCCAGATCCTGAATGCCTCGCGCAACCTGCTCGCCTACGGGCTGGACGGCGTCCTTCCGGCGCGATTTGCCTCGGTCAGCGAGCGGTACCACACGCCGGTCTTCTCGCTGGTCGTGGTGGGCTTGATGAGTGCGATCGCCCTGTACGTCTACGCGACGAACCCGGACTTCACGACGCTCGTCGGAATCGTCGCGTTCATCGTCAGCTTCATGATCGTCTCGATCGCGGCCGTGGCGTTCCCCTTCCGTCGGCGCGCCATGTGGGAGTCGTCCCCGATCGCCTGGCGTCTTGCCGGCCTGCCGGTGATCTCGGTCGTCGGCGTGCTGAGCCTGAGCGCGCTGTTCGTTGCGATGTGGGCGTACTTGAACGACCCGCTCTCCGGCGTGAACATCCTTGACGGGCTGGCGCTCAAGCCGATCAGCGGCGAGGACGGAGGCCTGACCAAGGACTTCGCACGGTTCCTGATTGCCGCCGGGACCGTGGTCTCGGGCCTCGTGCTCTTCGAGGTCTCCCGGATCGTCCGCGCGCGCCGCGGGGTCCGGCTCGAGGCGAACTATGGGGAGATCCCCGTGGAGTAGGGATCTCCGCAGCGGGTGGGGTCGAGCGGCCCGCCCGTGATCGCCGAGGCCCGGGCCCCGCTGTGGTGCCCGGGCCTCTGATCAGCGGGCGTCACCTGGCTGGGTCGTCGAGCCGCCGGCCCGGAACGCCCACCGGCCTTGACAGAAGCCGTTGACTGCGCAACTATTTGCGTCATCACGCAAATGGCCGGGCGATGTCGCCGGGCAGTAGCGGCGGCCCACGGGCCGCCAGTCAGGAATCGCAGCTCGTGCCCGCCATCACCGTCGACGACATCACCGTCCTCCCCCGCATTCCCGAGCCGGATCCGCTCGTCGCTCGCCAGCGAGCCGTCCAGAGCGTGACCGTCGCGCCGAAGGGCTACGAGGGCGAGGGATTCCCGGTCCGCCGCGCGTTTTCGGGGGTCGACCTGTCCGACCTCGATCCGTTCATCCACCTCGACCAGATGGGCGAGGTCGAATACGCCCCGGGCGAGCCGAAGGGGACGCCGTGGCACCCGCATCGCGGGTTCGAGACCGTGACCTACGTGATCGACGGCGTCTTCGAGCACGCTGATTCGAACGGCGGCGGCGGGGTGATCACCAACGGCGACACGCAGTGGATGACCGCCGGTGCCGGCATCCTCCACATCGAGAAGCCGCCGGAGTGGCTCGTTGCGAAGGGCGGCCTGTTCCATGGCTTCCAGTTGTGGGTCAACCTGCCCGCGGCCCAGAAGTTCTCCGCGCCGCGCTACCAGGACATCCGGGCCAGCGAGGTGGCGCTCGTGTCGTCGCCCGATGGCGGGGTGCTGCTCCGGGTCATCGCCGGTGAGCTCGCCGGCCACGCCGGCCCCGGCTCGACGTACTCGCCGATGACCCTCGTCCACGCGACCCTGAGCCCCGGTGCCCGCCTGTCGATCCCGTGGCGGGCCGACTACAACGCGCTTGTCTACGTCATGGCCGGCCTCGGTCGGGTCGGCGACCCGGGCGCGTCACGCGCCGGGGGGTCGGGCGGCACGACCCACGGATTCGGCTCGGAGGCCGTGCCGGTCCAGACCGGCCAGCTCACGGTCTTCGGTCCCGGCAACGCCCTGACGGTCTCGGCGCTGCCGCTCGGGCAGCAGGAGGTTCGCAGCCCCAATCTCGATGTCCTGATCCTGGGCGGTCGACCGATCGGCGAGCCGGTTGCCTGGATGGGGCCGTTCGTGATGAACACCCGCGAGGAGCTGATGCAGGCGGTCTCGGACTACCAGGCCGGCCGGCTCGGCTCGATCCCGGCGATCCACGGCGCTCCGACGACCATCCAGGAGCGCTAGCTAGGCGATCGCCCAGTCCTCGATGCTCCAGCCGCGGCGTCGCGCTTGACGCCGGAGGCGGAGATCCGGGGTCACGACGCGGGGCAGGCCCACCCGCTCGAGCAGCCCGATGTCGGCGTGGCTGTCGGTGTAGAAGTAGCTCGCGTCAAGATCGATGTCGTGCTCGAGGGCGAACCGCTCTGCCAGCGAGACCTTCCCGTCGCCGGCGCAGGCCGGCGCGATGTGGCGCCCGGTGAGCAGGCCGTCGACTTCCTCGAACACCGTGCAGACCACGTACTTGATCCCGAGCATGTCGGCCAGCGGTTCGAGGGTGTAGCGCGTTCCGGAGGACATCAGGGCGACGACGTGGCCCTTCTCCAGGTGCTCCTCGACCCGCGTCCGGCCCGTCGGCCGGACGAACCGCGCGATCTCGGCATCGAACCATCGCCGCATCTCGGTTTCGGCGCGAGCCACGGGCGTGCCGGCGTACATCAGGGCGACGCGGGCGATGAGCGATTCCTGATCGACGACGAGCAATCGATAGCGAAGCATCCAGAGCGCGGCACGGACCATGTCGAGCTTGGAAAGAACGCCTTCCCGGCGTTGGTGGCGGGCCCACTGGAGGCCCGTGTTCACGTCGAGCAAGGTGTGATCCACGTCGAAGAACGCGGCCACTCTCGTTCCGGTCATCGGCGAAGGGTACGCTACCCGGGGAAATGCCAGGCTCGCGGACGTCGCTAAGCTCCGGGCCGAGCGCCAGGGTCGCGCCCCGCACGTGGGCGGTGCCGGCGCCCTGGGCCGTGCCCCGCACGTGGGCCGTGCCGGCGCCGTGGGCCGTGCCCAGCACGTGGGCCGTGCCGGCGCCGTGGGCCCGGGAGGCCCGGGAGGCCCGTCTTACGTCCCACGTATGAGCCTGACGCACGGCGGCGCCAGAGGCGTCGTCATTGGTCGGTTTCATACTTCCCGGGTATGAACGGCGACGTTTCGGCCTCAATCGGGTTCGATTTGGACCTCGAGGACCGGGATTCGACCTGCGCTAGGCTCCCAACTGTCGACTTCATACGCCCGGCGTATGACGGCGCGGATTTCATACGTGGCAGGTATGAAACGAGCACATCGGGATGGGAGGGCATCGCGCCGCACCCCACCGCGGCGCCCCGCCGCCCCACGCCGATCCCCCGGACCGGGCATAATACCCCCAGGGAGTATCAATCAAAAAGCCGGAGGCCCGCCGTGAACAATCGACCCGCCACACTCATCGATCCGATCTGCGGCATGACCGTGGTCGTCGACAAGGCCGAGGCCGCGGGGCTGCTCATCGAGTACGAGGGCCGGACCTACGGCTTTTGCCGCGATGGCTGTCGCCGCGCGTTCATCGAGGACCCGGCGCGTGCTGCTGCCGAGGCGTCGGCTGCGGAGCTCATCTCGGCGGCAGCTCCCGCTACTCCGCTGGCGAGCGGCAACCTCCTCGTGATCGACGAGGGGATGCGACGCTGGTACGAGAGTTGCTCCTGCTGTCTCAGTGATGCCTATCCGGACATCAAGGCGCAACTCGACGCGGAGCGGGCCGCGGCGGCACAGGACCCCGTTGGCGCAGGGATATGCGAGATCGCCGAAGCCGAGGTCGAACCGGTCCACGCGCACTGACATGGACGAGCACGGACACCACGGATCGGCCGAAAAGGGCCCGCCGACCGGGCCCGGCATGAGCGACGCCGACCACCGAGGCGACGATCACATTGGCCCCGACCAAGACATGAGCGCCGGCCACGGCATTAGCGCCGACCAGGACATGAGCGCCGACCAGGACATGAGCGCCGTCCACGGGATGAGCGCCGGCAAGGGCATGAGCGCCGACCACCACGCACACCACGGCGGCCACGACATGGGTGCCGGCCATGACCGGCACGAAGGCCACTCTGTCGCCATGTTCCGCGACAAGTTCTGGCTCAGCCTGGCGCTCACCGTTCCCGTCGTGCTGCTCAGCCACGATGTCTCGACCTGGTTCGGCTACCACCTGCCGTCGATCCCCGGGATCGACATCGCGCCGGCGGTCCTCGGGACGATCGTCTTCGCCTATGGCGGACTGGTGTTCCTGCGTGGCGCACGCAGCGAGCTGGCTGATCGGCAACCCGGAATGATGACCCTGATCTCGCTCGCCATCCTCGTCGCGTTCGTGACGAGCTGGGCCGGCACCCTCGGGGCCTTCGAGGTCGAGATCTGGTGGGAACTGGCGACCCTCATCACGATCATGCTCCTCGGCCACTGGCTCGAGATGCGTTCGATCGCCCAGGCGCGCGGCGCCCTGTCGGCTCTGGCCGGGCTGTTGCCCGACACGGCGGAGCGGGTCACGGGTGACGCGACCGAGACGGTGCCGCTGGCCTCGCTCGCCGTCGGTGACATCGTCCTGGTCCGGCCCGGCGCGCGAGTGCCCGCGGACGGTGAAATCGCCGACGGCAGGGCCGACCTCGATGAATCGATGATCACCGGTGAATCCCGGGCGCTTCCGAAAGGGCCCGGGGACCGCGTCATCGCGGGCACGGTGGCCGCCGGGGGCTCGCTCCGGGTCCGTATCAGCGCGGTCGGTGACGAGACGGCCCTGTCCGGGATCATGCGGCTCGTGGCGGCCGCGCAGGCGTCGGCGTCACGGGCGCAGGCACTCGCCGACCGGGCCGCGGCACTCCTGTTCTACGTCGCGCTCGGCTCGGGCATCGTCACGCTGGCGGTGTGGTGGTACCTCGGCGACACGGAAGGCGCGCTCGTCCGAACGGCGACGGTGCTCGTGATCGCCTGCCCGCATGCCCTCGGCCTGGCGATCCCCCTGGTCATCGCCATTTCGACCTCCCTCGGGGCTCGCAACGGACTGCTCGTCAAGGATCGGCTGGCCCTGGAGAAGGCGCGCGAGCTCGACCTCGTGATCTTCGACAAGACCGGAACCCTGACGCGCGGCGAACCCGCGGTCGCGGGCGTGCTCGCGGCGGACGGCACGACCGATGACGACGTCGTTCGACTGGCCTCGGCGGTCGAGGCCGATTCCGAGCATCCGCTCGCCCGCGCGATCGTCCGAGCGGCCAAGGACCGGGGCCTCGTGCCGGCCATCGCCACGAACTTCGAGGCGCTGGAGGGTCGAGGCGCTCGGGCAACCGTCGACGGGCGGACCGTCGCGGTCGGTGGGCCGCGGCTGCTCCAGGACCTCGCGCTGGATCCTCCGGCTGCGATGGACACGCGCACCTGGGCCGATCGGGGAGCGACGGTGCTCCACGTGGTCTCCGATGGCCGGATTGTCGGGGCGCTTGCACTCGAGGACGCGGTTCGACCCGAATCCGCGGAGGCCGTCGGCGCGCTCCACGCGCTCGGGGTACGCGTGGCCATGATCACCGGCGACAGCGAGGCCGTGGCCCAGGCCGTGGCAGCGAAGCTCGGAATCGATGAGGTCGCCGCGCAGGTCCTGCCGGCCGACAAGGCCGCCGCGGTGCGACGATTCCAGGCGGGCGGTCGCAAGGTGGCGATGGTCGGCGACGGCGTCAACGACGCGCCGGCGCTCGCGTCGGCCGATGTCGGGATTGCGATCGGGGCCGGCACGGACGTGGCCATCGAATCCGCCGGGATCGTCCTGGTGCGGAGCGATCCGCGCGATGTCGTCGGCGCGATCAACCTGTCGCGGGCCACGTACGGGAAGATGATCCAGAACCTGATCTGGGCGACTGCCTACAACCTCGTCGCCATTCCGGTTGCTGCGGGCCTGCTCGTGCCGTGGGGCATCGACCTGCCGATGGCCGTCGGGGCGATCGCCATGAGCGCGTCGACCATCATCGTGGCGGCGAACGCCCAGTTGCTGCGAGGCCTTCAGTTGCGGGCACGGCCCGCCTGAACGTCCAGGACCCGGCCCCTTACGCCCCACGTAAGAAACCGACGATGCGGGGCCGGGCACGCCTGCTTGCTGGTCGATTTCATACACCCGGCGTATGAACGGCGACGTTTCGGCCTGAATCGGGTCCGGTTTCGTCCTCGAGGGCCCCGATTCGACCTGCGTGGGGCTCCAACCTGTCGACTTCATACGCCCGGCGTATGACGGCGCGGATTTCATACGCGGCACGTATGAAACGAGCACGAGGGGCCGAGAGGAGCGGCAGGCTCGCGTCGGCGCGGTCCCGTTGCGCCCGGGTCGGGGCGGAAGGGCGTACGATGGCCATCCGATAGACCCCAGACGAACTGTGCGGGAGAGATCGCCGGCAGATGAGCGGAAACGCGACGTGACCGGCGGCGCCGACGGAGCAACGGCCAGGAACCTCTCAGGCATCAGGGACCGCGCAGGGATGGGGACGCTGGAGAGCGTCGAGGTTGAGCGTCAAGCTCGAATCGTCGCGCCGACGGAGGAACTCGCGGGCGCATGCGCGCGGCGGGGACGCTCTCAGGCACCAGGACAGCGGGGCACCGAGGAGGTGCTTCACTGATGCCAGGGACGAGCGACGGACGCAGCGAGGCGACGGTCGACGAGGACTGCGAACTTGCATTCACTGACCGACACATCGGGCCCGACGAGGACGATGTCCAGGCGATGCTCGATGTCATCGGGCACGCCTCGCTCGATGACCTGATCCGGGCGACCGTTCCGGCCACCATCCTGCGCGACCGCGACCTGGGCCTTCCCGCGGCCAGGTCCGAGGCGCAGGCCCTCGACGATCTCCGCGCGATGGCGGCGGCCAACACTCCGCTTCGATCGATGATCGGGATGGGCTATCACGGCACGATCACGCCGCCGGTCATCCAGCGCAACGTGCTCGAGAACCCGGCCTGGTACACCGCGTACACGCCGTACCAGCCCGAGATCGCGCAGGGCCGCCTCGAGGCCCTCATCAACTTCCAGACCGCGGTCTGCGACATGACCGGCATGGAGATCGCCAACGCCTCGCTCCTCGACGAGGGGACCGCTGCCGCCGAGGCCATGACACTCGCCCACAGCGTCACGACGGTGGCCGACGGCAACCTCATCCTCGTCGACGCCGACACGCATCCCCAGACGATCGCGGTGATCCGGACCCGCGCCGCGCCGCTCGACATCGAGGTCGTGGTGGCGCCACCCGCCGAGCTGCTCGCCCGGGCCGCGGCGCCCGGTGCCGATGAGCGGCCGTACGCGATCCTCCTCTCGAACCCCGGCTCCTCCGGCGCGGTCCGCCACCTTCGCGGGGACATCGAAGCGGCGCACGCGGCCGGGCTCGTGGTCGTCGTTGCCACCGATCCCCTGGCCGCCGTGCTGCTCGAGAGTCCCGGCGCGCAGGGGGCCGACGTCGTGATCGGGACGAGCCAGCGCTTCGGCGTTCCGATGGGCAACGGCGGTCCGCATGCCGCGTTCATGGCCACCCGGACCGCCTACAAGCGGGCGCTGCCGGGCCGGCTGGTCGGCGTTTCGATGGATGCCGACGGCGCCCCGGCGTACCGGCTGACGCTCCAGACCCGCGAGCAGCACATCCGACGCGAGAAGGCGACCTCGAACATCTGCACGGCGCAGGTCCTCCTCGCGGTGATTGCCAGCATGTATGCGGCGTGGCACGGGCCGACCGGCCTGCGCGCCATGGCGCGCCGGGTCCATGAGCGTGCCGCTGCCCTCGCCACGGCCCTGCGCGGCATTGATGGCCTCACGCTTCGCCACGAGCAGTTCTTCGATGCCATCGCGCTCGAAGCGGGCACGGCCCAGCACGCCGATGCGCTTGTGGCCGCGGCTGCCGAGGCGGGCTACGAGATCCGTCGCCTCGACGCGACCGGCGTCGGGCTGGCCTGCGACGAGACGACGACCGAGGCCGACGTCAGCGCGCTTCTTGCGGCCCTCGGTGCTACGAGCGTGCCGGACGCCGGGACCGTGTCGGCCGCGGCGGCCGAATCACTGCCGCAGGACCTGCTCCGGACCGACGCGATCCTGACCCACCCGGTCTTCTCGCTGTATCGGTCCGAAACCGAGATGCTCCGCTACATCTTCCGGCTGGCCGAGAAGGACGTCACGCTGACGCGTTCGATGATCCCGCTCGGCAGCTGCACGATGAAGCTGAACGCGACGACCCAGATGATGGGCATCGGGCTGCCGGGCTTCGCGAACGTCCATCCGTTCTCGGATCCGGCCCGGCTCCCCGGGTACGCCCACCTGTTCGATGAATTGGAGGCGTGGCTCGCGGAGATCACCGGCTTCGCGGCCGTGAGCCTCCAGCCCAACGCCGGTTCGCAGGGCGAGTATTCGGGCCTGCTCGCGATCAGGGGCTGGCATGCATCGCGGGGTGAGCCCAATCGGCGGGTCTGCCTGATCCCGGCCTCCGCCCACGGCACGAATCCCGCGAGTGCCGTGATGGCCGGGTTCCGGGTGGTCGTGGTGGCAACCGACGAGCTCGGCAACGTGGACCTCGATGATCTCCGCGCGAAGATCGCGGAGCACGGCGCGAACCTCGGGGCCCTGATGATCACGTATCCGAGCACGCACGGCGTGTTCGAGGGTTCGATCGTCGAGATCTGCCACCTCGTCCACCAGGCCGGTGGCCAGGTCTACATGGATGGCGCCAACATGAACGCGCAGGTCGGCCTGTCGCGACCAGGCGACATCGGGGCGGACGTCTGCCACCTGAACCTGCACAAGACGTTCGCCATTCCACACGGCGGCGGCGGCCCCGGGATGGGCCCGATCGGCGTCGCGGCGCACCTGGCCCCGTATCTGCCGGGCCGAACGCTCGATGAGCCGGGGCGCGTGGCCTCCGCGTCGTTCGGCAGCGCGAGCATCCTGCCGATCTCGTGGGCCTACGTCGCGATGCTCGGGCGCGAGGGCGTCCGGGCCTCGACCCAGGTCGCGATCCTCAACGCCAACTACCTGGCGGCGCGGCTCCGTCACGCCTTCCCGGTCCTGTATGTCGGGGAGAACGGAACCGTGGCCCACGAGTGCATCCTCGACGTCCGGCCCGTGTCGGCGGTGAGCGGCGTGAGCGTGGACGACATCGCCAAGCGACTGATGGACTTCGGGTTCCATGCGCCGACGATGAGCTTCCCGGTCGCCGGCACGCTGATGATCGAGCCGACCGAATCGGAATCGAAGGCCGAGCTGGATCGGTTCGTCGACGCGATGCTGGCCATCCGGGCCGAGATCGCCGATATCGAGGCCGGCACGACACCGCTCGAATCGAGTGCCCTCCGGAACGCGCCCCACACCGCCGCCGACCTGCTGCGTGACGAATGGGCTCGCCCGTACTCCCGCGAGATCGGCGCGTTCCCGTTGCCCTGGGTCAAGGCGCGCAAGTACTGGCCGCCGGTTCGCCGGATCGACAACGTGTACGGCGATCGCAACGTCATCTGTGCGTGCCTGCCGACGGAGGCCTACGCCGAGGC
>SCTE01000122.1 GCA_004298915.1 Chloroflexota bacterium
CGGACGATGACGGCCCGAACGACGTCGCCCTTCTTGACGGCCGCATTCGGGATCGCCTGCTTGACGCTCGCGATGATCACGTCACCGACGCCCGCGGTGGTCTTGAGCGAGCGCCCCATGACCCGGATGCACTGGATCGTCCGGGCACCCGTGTTGTCAGCTACCTTGAGGCGCGATTCTGGCTGGATCACGCGCCCTCCTCGGTCGGGTCGGCGGCATCGGCCGAAGCGTCACCGGGGACGTCGGCAGCGTCGGCTGCCTCGGCGGCCTGCTCCGCGGCGTGAGCTCGATCCCGGCCGGGATGCGCCGCGCCATGGATCGCCTCGCTGACCGCGGCCTCCTCACCGACGAGGTCCGCCACGGAACCGTGGTCGCCGGCCCGCTGGACGACGCGAACGAGCCGCCATCGCTTGGTCGCCGACAGTGGCCGCGACTCCTCGATGAGGACGGTATCCCCGACGCGGGCGTCGTTGGTCTCGTCATGGGCCTTGAACTTCGTCGACAGCCGGATGACGCGCTTGTAGAGCCGATGCTTCGTCAGCCGCTCCACGGACACGACGATCGTCTTGTCCATCTTGTCGCTGACGACGCGACCGGTCTTGGTCTTGCGCTGGCCCGTCTCGGGCATCGTGGGTGTGGTCATCGTGGATTCCTTACGCCGACTTGCGGGTGGCAGATGCCGCCTGCGGGGTGAGTCGTTCGCGCTGGACCGTCAGGATTCGGGCGATCCGGCGTCGGGTCTGCGGGATGGTGCTCGTGTCGTTGAGCTGGCGGGTGGACAGGGCGAAGCGAGCGCTCCAGAGGTCCTGCTTGGCGTCCCGCAGGGCCTGCTCGAGCTCGGTGTCGGACAGTTCACGGACCTTGCCGATGTCAGTCATCGGATCCCTCCGTCACGGCGGACTCCTTGATCACGATTCGCGTCTGGACCGGCAGCTTGTGGCTGGCGAGTCGCATGGCCTCGGTGGCCTCCTCGCGGCCGACGCCGGCCATCTCGAACAGGATTCGCCCGGGCTTGACGACCGCGACCCAATGATCGGGCGCGCCCTTGCCCGAGCCCATCCGGGTCTCGGCAGGCTTCTTGGTGACCGGCTTGTCCGGGAAGACGCGGATCCAGATCTTGCCGCCTCGCTTGACCGACCGGGTCATCGCCCGTCGGGCGGACTCGATCTGGCGGCTGGTGATCCAGGCCGGTTCCATGGTGGCCAGCCCGTACTCGCCGAAGGCGACGTAGTGGCCGCCCTTGGCCTGTCCGGACATGCGGCCGCGCATGACCTTGCGATGCTTGACGCGCTTGGGGAGCAGCATCGGCTAGACCCCCTGCCCGACCGTGACCGGCGGAGCGGCAACCTGGCGTTCCGGCGCGAAGTCGCCCCGGTAGATCCAGACCTTGACCCCGATCCGGCCGTAGGTGGTGTGCGCGTGGACCTGGCCGTAGCTGATGTCGGCGCGGAGCGTCCCGAGCGGGATGCGGCCTTCCTTGTCCCACTCGCGTCGACCCATCTCCGCGCCGCCGAGGCGACCGGAGACCATGATCTTGACGCCCTTGGCACCGGCCTTCATCGATCGCTGGATCGACTGCTTGATCGCCTTCTTGAAGGCGATCCGGCGGCTGAGCTGCTGGCTGATGTTCATCGCGACCAGGTAGGCGTCGAGTTCGGGCTGGCGGATCTCCTTGATCTCCAGCTTGACCTTGCGCTTGGTCAGCGCACCGATCTGTTGGCGGAGGATCTCGACGTTCTGGCCGCCCTTGCCGATGACGATGCCGGGCTTCGCGGTATGCACCGTGACCGTGACCTGCCCGAAGTTCCGCTCGATCTCAAGGCCGCTGACGCTCGCGTTGGCGAGCCGCGCGCTGACGAGCTTGCGGATCGTGATGTCCTCCTGGAGGAGGGCGGTGTACTCCTTGTCGTGGAACCACTTCGCGGTCCACGTGCGCGTCACCCCGAGGCGGAAGCCATATGGGTGGACCTTATGTCCCATCTGTCAGGCCTCCCGGGTTCCGACGGTCACGGTGATGTGCGTCTGGGGCTTGTGGATCGGGAACGCCCGACCCTGGGCTCGTGGCCGCCAGCGCTTGATGGCCGGGCCCTCGTCTGCTCGCGCATCGAGGACGATCAGCTCGTCAGCGGCCATGTTCAGGTTGTTCTCGGCATTCGCCGTCGCGCTCTTG
>SCTE01000123.1 GCA_004298915.1 Chloroflexota bacterium
GTACCGGAACATCACCGGCAACGAGGCGGCCGCGCTCGGCTTCGTCGCCGCCTCTCAGCTCGCCAAGCGTGGCCTGTTCTACGGCTCGTACCCGATCACGCCCGCGTCGGACATCCTCCACCTCCTCGCCGGCTACAAGAACTTCGGGGTCAAGACGTTCCAGGCCGAGGACGAGATCGCAGCGATCGGATCGGCCATCGGGGCGGCCTATGGCGGGGCCATGGGTATGACCGGCACCTCGGGTCCGGGCGTCGCGCTCAAGAGCGAGGCCCTCGGGCTGGCGATCATGATCGAGCTGCCGCTCGTGCTCATCGACGTCCAGCGGGCAGGGCCATCGACGGGCATGCCCACGAAGACCGAACAGGCCGACCTCCTCCAGATCATGTTCGGGCGGAACTCCGATTCGCCGATCCCGATCGTCGCCCCGGCGACCCCCGGCGAGTGCTTCGACTACGCGATCGAAGCGTGGCGGATCGCGCTCAAGTACATGACCCCGGTCGCCTTCATGTCGGATGCCTTCTTGGCCAACGGTGCGGAGCCGTGGATGATCCCGGATGCGAGCGCGCTGCCGGACATCTCGGTCCCGAACCGGACCGAGAAGGAGGGCTTCTATCCGTACCTCCGGGACCCCGAGACGCTCGCCCGCCCGTGGGCCGTGCCCGGGACGCCCGGGCTCGAGCACCGGATCGGCGGCCTCGAGAAGAACGACATCCTCGGCAACGTCAGCTACGACCCGGACAACCACCATCGGATGCAGGTCCTCCGCCAGGAGAAGGTCGCCGGCATTGCTCGCGACATCCCGCCGCTCGATGTCTACGGCGCGGATGAGGGCGACCTCCTGATCCTTGGCTGGGGTTCGACCTATGGCGCCATCCGAAGTGCGGTCGAGCGCCTGCGGGCCCGAGGCCTGTCCGTCGGCCATGCCCATCTGCGGCACCTCAACCCCTTCCCGGCCAACACCGGCGATGTGCTCCAGGGCTTCCGCCGGGTGCTCATCCCGGAGGTGAACCTCGGCCAGCTGTCGATGCTGATCCGGGCTCGCTACCTGGTCGACGCGATCGGCTACAACCGGGCGCGCGGGAAGCCGTTCCGGATCGTGGAGATCGAACTGGAAGCGGAGCGCGTCCTGCGCGAGCTCGAGGAGTCCGTCGCATGACCGAGATCAAGACCGGCGATTCGCCGCTCGACCTGCCCGTCCTGACCCGGAAGGACTTCGTGTCCGACCAGGAAGTCCGCTGGTGCCCGGGCTGCGGCGACTACTCGATCCTTGCCCAGACCCAGAAGGTGATGCCCGACTTCGGGTACCCAAGAGAGAACATCGTCTTCATCTCAGGCATCGGCTGCTCCGGGCGCCTTCCCTACTACATGAACACCTACGGATTCCACACGATCCACGGCCGTGCACCCGCGATCGCGACCGGGCTGCGGGCGGCCCGCCCGGAACTCATGGTTTGGGTCATCACCGGCGACGGCGATGCGCTGTCGATCGGCGGCAACCACCTCATCCACTCGATGCGGCGGAACGTCGACATCAACCTGATCATGTTCAACAACCGGATCTACGGGCTGACGAAGGGCCAGGCGAGCCCGACATCCGAGTTCGGCAAGGTCACCAAGTCCACGCCGAACGGAACCATCGATTACCCACTGAGCCCGCTCGGCATCGCGCTGGCCGCCGAGGCCAGCTTCATCGCCCGCTCGGTCGACACCCACACCGAGCACCTCCAGGCCACCCTCGAGCGAGCCGGGCATCACCATGGGTCGGTCTTCGTCGAGGTCCTCCAGAACTGCAACATCTTCAACGACGGGGCGCATCGTGAGTTCACGGATCGCGAGGTCCGCGACGATCGGATGCTGGTGCTCGAACACGGAAAGCCGATGATCTTCGGTCGCGAGCGGAACCGCGGCCTGCGCCTCAACGGGCACCGTCCCGAGATTGTGACGATCGGCGAGGACGGCATGACCGAGGCCGACATCCTCGTCCACGACGAGGACGATCCGCTGCTCGCCGCCATGCTCTCGACCATCTACTGGCCGGACTTCCCGGTCCCCGTCGGCGTCATCCGCGCGGTCCAGCGACCGACCCACAGCGAACTGCTGAACCGGCAGGTCGAGGAAGCGGTCGCCAAGCGTGGCGCCGGCAACCTCGCCGACCTGCTCGACAGCGGAGAAACCTGGATCGTCGAAGGAGACGAGGCGTGATCTGCCCCGTCTGCCAGTGGCAGAACTTCGCGGGCGAGGACCTGTGCGAGAACTGCGGCGCCGACCTGCGCACGGCGAGCACGCCGGAACCGGCGACCGGGTTTCGGGGCCCGCTGCTCGGGACCAGCCTCGACGAACTCGGCGCACCGAAGCCCCAGCTGGTCGACGTGGCGATGGATGTCGCCGAACTGATCGAGAAGATGCATCGCGAGGGTATCGACTGCGTCCTCGTGACCGAGGCGGGCGAGCTGGCCGGCATCTTCACCGATCGCGACGCGCTGCTGAAGCTCGCCGGGCGGGGCCTCGAGCACCTGCCGGTCGGGCAGTTCATGACGCCCGATCCGGTCGTCCTCCGACATGACGACCCGATCGCGGTCGCGATCCACAAGATGGCGGTGGGCGGGTTCCGCCACGTGCCGATCGTCGAGGACGGGCGCCCGATCGCAGTGATCTCGGCGCGGGACATCTTCCGCCACATCGCCTCCCGCCTCGGTTGATCGCGGCCGACATGACGGACGCGCGACCTGCCATTCCGGGCGTCCGTCACGTCGAGCGGCTCGATCGTGCCCAGGCCATGCTCGAGCGGGACGGCGTCAGCGCCCTGTTGATCGGGGTCGGGGCGGACCTCCGGTACCTGACCGGCTACGAGGCCATGCCGCTTGAACGGTTGACGATGCTGGTCCTGCCGGCGCGCGGGTCGCCCACGTTGGTTGCTCCCCGGCTCGAGGCGATGGCGGCCGCGGGTTCGCCTGCCGCCCGACTCGAAGCCGTGCAGGTCGCCCCGTGGGACGAGACCGACGACGCGCACGGACTCGTGGCGTCGTTGCTGGCGTCGGGGACCGGGCATCAGATCGGAG